>CAZKYQ010000013.1:12072-30495 GCA_964556975.1 uncultured Ignavibacteria bacterium | reverse complement strand
CTCATTATCACACGACTGGCCGCGAAATATATGAGCAAACCGGCGGAAAAATAAATTTCCTCGTTGGGGGAATCGGAACAGGCGGAACAATTTCAGGCGCCGGAAAATTCTTAAAGGAAAAAATTCCCGATATTAAAATAATCGCCGTTGATCCGAAGGGTTCGGTTTTTTACGATTATTTCAAAACCGGAAAATTAGTTGAGCCTCACACCTACAAAGTCGAAGGGATCGGCGAAGATATGATGACTGAGGCCATGGATTTCACATACGTTGACGAAGTCATACAGGTGAATGACCAAGAATGTTTTACTACGAATAGAGAGCTTGTTCGCAAAGAGGGTTTATTTGCGGGCGGATCGTCCGGCGGGGCGGTTTTTGCGGCACTGCAAGTTGCCAAGAAAGCTAAGCCCGATGATATAATTGTTGTAATTCTTCCTGATTCAGGTTCGCGCTATCTTTCAAAGATATTCAATGACGGCTGGATGACCGATAACGGGTTTCCGATTGACGAATCTATGCGAGGGACCGTTTCAGAGCTTCTCTCTGCGGATCGTATGAAACCGGTTGTGGTTGACTCCCAAAGCCCTATTCGGGAAGCGATAGATCTTATGAAAAAATATGGGATTTCTCAACTGCCGGTTAAGGATAACGGCAAGATTCTCGGCATGGTTTATGAGATCGATCTTTTGAGGGCCTTGGCAACGCGGTCTGGCGGCCCGGATGATCCGGTTAAGGATGTCGCCGACAGATCCGTTCCTGAAATTTCGCCGGACGAATCTATTACCGTGCTTGCGAGAATGTTTACCGAAACAGGCGAGGCTGTTCTTGTAACTAAGGGCGGCGATCTGATTGCCGTACTGACTAAAATTGATTTAATATCATATCTTTCCGGAGGAGAAAGTTGAAAAGCAAATATAAATTCGGTACTCGCGCGGTACACGGCGGAGTGAAACCGGACCCCTCAACAGGCGCGATTATGACTCCCATATATCAAACATCCACCTACGTCCAGAAAACCCCGGGTGAACATAAAGGCTTCGAATACTCCCGCACCGGTAACCCGACGCGAACAGCGCTTGAGAAATCGCTCGCCGTACTGGAAGAAGCAGAGTTCGGGATAGTATTTTCATCGGGGATGGCGGCAATATCTTCGGTGATACAGCTTTTGAAAAAGGGCGATCATGTAGTTTGCTCCGATGACGTTTACGGCGGTACGTTTCGCCTGTTTGACAAAATTTATAAAAATTTCGGCGTGGAATTCAGCTTTGTTGATACATCGAATTTAGATAATATCAAAAAAGCGTTGACCGACAAGACCGTTATGCTGTGGCTTGAGACCCCGACCAATCCCACATTGAAAATCACCGATATTAAAGGCGCGTCTAAACTGGCCAGGGAGCATAACGCCCTTATGATTGTCGACAATACTTTTATGTCGCCATGTTTTCAAAATTCACTTTCACTGGGGGCGGACCTTGTTCTTCATTCAACAACAAAGTATATCGCCGGCCATTCCGATATAGTTGGCGGAGCCGTAATGACAAACAGTCCTGAACTTGCCGAGCGGCTTCATTTTGTTCAGAACGCCGCGGGAGCCGTGCCGGGGCCGATGGATTGTTTTCTAACATTAAGAGGTATTAAGACTCTCCACCTGCGCATGGAACGTCATGAGCAAAACGCCCGCGCTATTTTCGAGTTCTTAAAAAGCCAGTCGGCTGTAAAGAAAATATATTATCCCGGCGACCCGGCCCATCTGGGACATGAGCTTCAGAAAAAACAGGCGACCGGTTTCGGCGCAATCATTTCCTTCGATGTTGGAAGCCTTGACAACGCGCGCGCTTTTATGGCGAAACTGGATCTATTCACATTAGCTGAATCGCTTGGGGGCGTGGAATCATTGATAGAACATCCTGCCATAATGACTCATGCTTCTGTGCCGCCCGAAAACCGCGAAAAACTTGGCATCACCGGCGGTTTCATACGGATATCTGTAGGCATTGAGGATATTGATGATCTGCTGGATGATTTAAAGCAAGGTTTTGGGACTATTTAACTCATACATTGCTCGTATTATATCAATTTAGAAACCAACATAGCAATCCTCTCGACCGTCTTTTCAATTGACTCCGGTTCAAAAGCCAAATCCCTTTTTGCCTTTTGATTCGAATAATAAAACTTGTACTTTAATAGTCTGGCCATGCGTCTATGAAATTTAGGCCTTTTATTTCTGATCTTCGAATATGATTCTGACAGAACAGCTAATAAATAAATTATTCTATACGGCATTTTTATAAGAGGTTTCTTTATGCCAATGTATTTCTCGGCGAGTTTGAAAACCTTGTTCTGGTCAATATTATCTCCTGTCAAAAGATACCGTTCGCCTGGTTTCCCTTTTTCTATGGCAGAGATTATCCCGGATACTACGTCATCAGCCGACACGAGGTTAATCCCGAAATCGAAATAAAACGGAAGCCGCTTCGGTATTTTTTTTAGATCCTTTTCTGTTACCTCTCTGTCGGGTGGAGAAATCATTATCGATGGGTTGAGCGCTATTGTTTTCAACCCGATACTATTTGCCTGTAAAACCAGAGTCTCCGCTTCTTTTTTTGTATCAATATACGGAATCCCCGTATTCCTCAGATTAAACCCGGTAGTTTCATCGATTGGCCTGCCGTTTTCCGAGGCGCCCACGGCAACTATCGACGATATATAAATTAATCTATTAACATTGTTTTGCCGGCAGGCCTCAATGACAGCCTTTGTTCCCGCCACATTTATTTCGCGCGCCAGTTCTTTTCTTCCGGTACGCAAGCTGACAAGCGCGGCGCAATGTATAACAGCATGGCAATCCCGCGCGGCTTTGTTCAGCCACGATGGTTCACAAAGGTCGCCCAAAACCGGTTCGGCGCCATCAGGCAGCCATCGGCTTGCCTTTTCTTCGGATCGATAATGAGCGCGAACTCTATATCCCGATTCAAGCAGGCGCGGTACAAGTTTCCGTCCCAGTTGGCCCGACGCCCCCGTTACCAGAACGGTTTTTCTTTTATCATCAGTGGTCATAATTTCGGTGCTGTGGGTCCCACGACCGGACAGTTATAAAACATAGATTCAAACTCCCGGAAATATAAAAAAGATCCCCGGACGATATTGACCGGGGATTCAGGGCCGATCAAGCAAGGGTTGTCGGTCAGGTTTATTACCGTCCTCCATCCCTTCCTCAATCTCCCACTCGGAGTACTCCGCCGAAAGGATACCCAAAATCTCGAGGAATTCATAGATCTCCGAGGTCAGGGTCATCAGGTAAGGATCGATGCCTCTCAAAGCTTTGCCATAGAGTTCGCAAAGCCTGTAGTATTCGGCTTCATGCAATACGCTTGAGACGATCCTGTCCCTGTACTCCTCGACTGTTACGGCCCTGTATACCGAGGCATGCTCGAAAAGGATGCCCCTAAGGATCTCGACATACATCAGATCCTCCCTTCAGGATTGAATATGGACCGTATCATCGGGCGATTATCTCGCCGATGAGTCAGGCTATACTGTTTTTAGATGGCATGATACCGCCCCGACGGGCGATAAGAGAGGATAATTAAATCTTACTTCCCGCAGGGAGGACGCCAACATTCGCTGTTAAATTCTGTTGTAACCGCATAATGCGCCTCCTTAAAAAATTCCGTCAATAACACTTCTGTAGTAAACGGATGTCAAGAACAAAAGTTGCGTGAATTTATAATTTTCTTTTCATAAAAAAGCCCCGTCTCGTTGTTCGATACGGGGCCCGATATTTAGGCCGGATGAAGCGAATTTGAAGAAAACACACCCTATTATGCTACGATAAAGGATTTTAGCGCCACCGAGCACATTTTGCGTCCGCTCTCTTTGGAACCCAAAGGTCATGGCGTTAGCTCAATACCCGGGTGCGTCCTTCATTTGTTAAGTGTTAGTTTCTCAAATTGGCCATCACCCGGCACATCTTAATTATCATTTAAAAGAACGAAAAATCAAGTAATTTATTGTCTTTATCGGACAGAATATATGAAATTGAAGGGTCTATTTTTTTATGCGGCCGAATTGTCCAATTTTGCTACGGAATTAGGAAGAGCGGCTTGAGCTGTAATCCACGCTTGACTTTTTGTTAATTTTTTGTATTATTATAGAGGCTCTTAATTGAGGAGATTTGGAAATGAAGGCTGTTTGGGTCTTATGCATAATTTTAAGCGGGTTTCTCTCGGTTCCCACTTACGCCGACTACCACTACGCCAGCCATGACGGTAGCAACGAATACCCATACACCAGCTGGGCGACAGCGGCGAGCCTGATTCAGGATGCGGTGGATGCATCGGAGCCTTATGATACGGTTTATGTAGGCGCTGGTACCTGGACCAACCGTGTCGAACCTACCGGCTATAACAAGTCCTTAATCGGCATGGGAATCGGAGTCTCCATTTTCGAAAATTACGATTTCACACCGATACTTAACTATTGCGATACCATGCTTATAGAAGGATTCTCTTTTATCGCTGATTATGTCAATCCACATGGCGGTATTTCATGCCGCGGTATGGGTTATGTTATCATAAAAAACAATTACTTTACGGGTCATATGGATGGCGTTAGCGGCAATATGAGCGGTTATGTGATAAATAATATATTTGAGGATAATGAAGGCTCATTCAGTACCTACGCCGTAAAGAATGATCTTGTTTTCGCCAACAATTCTATAATCAGAAATTTTAGTCTCGCGGCCATAGATTGCTGGGACGTGCACGCGGATTCCGGTCAAATACATATCAGGAATAATCTCTTTTACAGGGGGAGAGATAGTAGGGTATTTTATCTGTCGGCCTCACGCCCTGCTGATACAATGTTTATCTACAATAACCTGTTTTACAGGAAAGTCCGCTGTCATTCGCCTATCGACTTTAGATATGGTTATTCGAACGACATTGTATCTTTTTACAATAACACTATAGATGGGACCTGCGAGGATAATTGGCCGCAGGCCGTTATTCAGGGCATCCGTTCCGGGAATTTAATTCCAACAGAAATGACAATACGAAATAACATTATAATCAATTGCGAATATGGCGTGTACAATACTCGTCCGGATACAACAAGATTAGAATATAACAATATGTTTAACGTGGAGAGCCCTTCATTTAACAATGTTGAATTCCTCGAGGGAAACATCTTTGTTGACCCAATGTTTACGGATACAAACGACTTTTACCTTCAAGCTTTTTCGCCTGCCATCAATGCCGGAGATCCGGATATTCTTGATCTCGATGGAACCAGATCGGACATGGGAGTTTATGGCGGCCCTTACGGGGCGGTTTATGAGTACTCGGATCTTCCCCCAAGAGTACCTGACAGCCTGAACGCCGAAATCTCCGCCGGATTGGATTCGATATATTTAAGCTGGCGTTATAATACTGAGTCGGATTTCTACCGTTATCATCTTCACCGGGATACAGTTTCAGGCTTTGAGCCGACGATATTCAACATGATCGCCGAGCCGGAAACATCAATTTATATCGATACCGATTTTGATCTATATCATTCATACTATTACAAGATATCTGCCATCGACAACCAGAACAATATCTCGGATTATTCCGAGCAGGTTGGCGTAATATTCACAGGTTTCGATGAGCATTTCGATCCCCTGCTTCCCAGATCGGCCGTTTTATATCAGAACTATCCCAATCCCTTTAACCGAAACACCTTTATACAATATTATCTGCCCGATATCGGTTATCAGCCTGCCATAGTGAAGCTTAAAATATACGATATTCTGGGACGCTTAGTCCGCGATCTGGTGAATGAGAATAAATATCCCGGCGAATATTCGGTTAGCTGGGACGGCAGGGATAACGGCGATAATGACCTTCCCAGCGGAGTCTATTTTTACCGGCTTTTTATAACGGGTGCGGAATTGACGAAACCTAAGAAATTAATGTTGATGAAGTAACGGGGAAACAAGCCGAAACGCTTAAACCCGGGAAGGAGGGAGATAAAAAAGGTGGGGTAAATGAAATCGAAACGCATCTTTGAAATGCTTCTTTGTAATTGGAGTTCCGTCAGTTCGTAACGAAGTGTGAACTGACTGCTATGAAAACGGTCAGGTCACGTTTCACTACGACCTGACCGAACGGAGTAATCCAAAGGAGAGTAACTTTGAAAATAATTAATAAAACACTATTCCTGTTTTTGCTTATCTGTATTAATGGCGCTTATTCCGATGATTTGCCGTTCGGTTCCTATGGTTTGAATCGTCCGGAAGGCGCGACTTTTAGCGAGAAGATACAAAGCTGCCATGATTCTCTTGGTTTCAATTACTTTTGGGACCATTTTACATACAGCCAGATTCAGGAGATGGCTGATTCAGGCGTAACCGCCATACACCAGGGCGATTCAACCGAGGCTATTTTCAAATTTTCCAATTACAATTACGCCAAGATAGAAGCGGAACAATGCAATTCCGGAATCAGGATGTACGATTGTGGTGGATATTTCGATTCGGACGGCAGTGATTCGGTATGGGTAGCCGATGGTGACAGTATAGAGATACTTTACGGACCCAATGGTTTTGGTCCGCCTTGCTGGAGTTTTTGTGATGAAACTCCGAAACTATATATCAAAATGGAGCGAGCGTATCGTGAAGGCGCGGCAGCGGATGACTATGATCAACCAATTGAATATTTCGTAAGAGTACGGATAAAAATGGGCGGCGATAGCGTGGGCGCGGATGTTCCGGTTTGTTCTTTAAAGGCAACATTTCAGCCCTGGGACGCCATAATGATAGACACCATGAGAATAGATGTAATAACCACTGGTGACATTGATACGGTTAACAGTTGGGTGGAGTTTACTTCGCCGGGCTTCAGTATACCTGAAAGCGTCTATGTTGATTCCGCCGGTACTCAGATTTGGGTAGATAGTATCAGCAGTATCGGTGTTGCTGTAATAATTGAGGCTCTTGGAGTTCGCGAAGTTAAAATCGACTGGATAAAAATATATGACGATAAGGGATTTAAACTTGTCGAAGGAGATGACTACAGTAGCGAGATAGAAGATTACGCTGATTCCATGGCGAATCTCTATTCGGATTTATGGGGCTTCTATATGAGAGACGAACCCTACTACACAGGCATACCTGTTATGGGCGCCTTAATGGATACGGCAAGGGCATACGGCCGTTCAGAATGCGAAGGAATTACGGCAATTCATTGGGATTATAATTACCAATGGTGGTTCGACAACAATCCGAATTCCAATGTTTTCACTCCCGACATATATCCATTTACAAGCGGCGGTTATCAAAACGAGCCGTATTACACGGGTTTTTGTGATACCTGTAATACCTTAAATCAACATCGAAACAGCAGATATTTGCAGAACAGATTTCAATATTTTGAGGGCAAATGTAAATTGGCTTTTGAGGCAGCAGATGGCAGTGACGCCGATTATTGGATAATCCCTCAATGTTTTACAGGGGGCAGCGCGGATTCAACCGGTATATTTTGGAGAAAACCAACGCCTTCCGAGCTTAGATGTCAGACGTTTATGGCTTTGGCTTCAGGTGCGCGAGGAGTAATTTATTGGAAATACGGGGTATCTTATTTTCCATCGACAGGTGCATTTATTGAAGGAATTTATGGCCTCGATAACAACAAGACTGATCTTTGGGGTGCTATTTTTAACGATATCAATCCTTATATTAAAGCGATTGATGATATATATATGACTCTCACATTCCGGCAAAGTTATTATTATTCTCCCGATATCGGTATTGATACTACGGCTTCAAATGCTTTCATTGATACCATCTATGCGGTATCCGACACGCCCAACCTCGATTTAGGCTGGTTTCAAATTGGCGAATACACCGAAGGCAGCGATAAATATGTGATGATAGTCAATAGAGCTTGCTCGAGCAATGATGATGGAGATCCCGCCCCATCCATAACCGCCACAATTAAGTTTGATACGCAAGATCTTGATCTTGGCAATTATGTTGAAATCATCGATATCGCGGACTCCGTTGATTACATTTCGTATGATTCTGTTTTAGTATTTGCGGATACGACTCTTGCGTCTTCACTTGGAGGCCTGATTACCCATTCAACCATTTTGGGTCCGGGGGAAGGCAGGCTATTTAAGCTGGTTTCAATGCGATAGTTATCATCTCCGCTTTTTTATCAACAATTCCAAAATATCATAGCCAAAACAATCGCTTGACCAGTAGCGCGTGTAGCCGTAATTTCATGGCAATGCTAAAAGTAAGCGGAGTAACTAAAATCTACGGCGATCATCTGACCGCCCTGTCGGACATCTCATTAGAGCTGAAAAAAGGGGAGATGGCGTTTTTGACAGGAGCGTCCGGCGCGGGCAAGTCTACCCTGTTGAAGCTCCTGTTTTACGAGGAAATGCCCACTTCCGGCACAATTAATATCGGCCCGTATGACCTGGCAAATCTGCCCAAAAGCAAAATACCGGATTTACGGCGGCATGTAGGGTTTGTATTCCAGGATTTCAAACTGGTCTCCGAGCGGACAGCTTTTGAAAATGTGGCGTTGGCGTTGGAGGTTGCCGGCCGCCCCAACAAGGAAATCCGCAATAGAACGAACGAAGTCATGAAATTGACCGGAAGCTGGCAGAGAAGGAACAGCTATCCCGGCCAGCTTTCAGGCGGAGAAGCCCAGCGAGCCGCCCTGGCAAGAGCTATCGCTAATGAACCACTATTGCTTCTTGCCGACGAACCTACGGGCAATCTTGATGAAAAATCATCGCAAACGCTTTTCGAGCTTTTTTGCGAGTTGAATCTTCAGGGAACGACTGTAATAGTCGCCACTCATCAGGTTGCTATGGCTGAAAGATTCGGCAAGAAGACATTTCATCTCGAACGAGGCATCCTCAAATAAAAATGAGATATTTAATAAGGACATTTGTCGAAATATGGCGGTCGGTCCGCTTTCAGCCGCTTTCGGCAATTGGCACAATTGTCACTATATTTCTGGCCATGATAATGCCCGGCCTGTTCTGGGTTGCCTCTAACAATCTGGCAACCGTAGAAAGCGAGCTTAGAGAGGATTTGACAATAAACGTCTTTCTGACCGGTAACCCAACCAATGACGACATAAAACGATTGCGCGGCGAACTATTAATTATGGAAGGCGTTTCCCGCGTTGATTATTTTTCAAAACAAGACGCTCTTTTCAAGATGCGCGAGTCGTTTGGACAACAGGTAATTCAAGACCTCGATGAAAACCCATTGCCGGCGTCGTTTTCCCTAATCATTGATGAAGATATCTTAACGCAGGCCAAGACGGATTCAATAATCGGCATAATATCATCGATGGCCGGAGTGGACGAGGTCGTTTTCCCCAGAGAATTTTTGGATAGAATCAAAGAAATAACAGGCGCTGTCAAAAACATCGGAATCGCAATGACGTTTCTTGTGATACTCTCGGCCATTTTCATTTCGGCCAATACAATCAGGACAGCCATAACCGACCGAAAGGAAGTTGTCGCGATTATGCAAATTGTCGGCGCGACACGGAGCTATATACTGACTCCATTTGTTATATTAGGCGGCATGATAGGGCTTATCGGCGCGGCGCTGGCAATATTAATCCTTTGGTATGGGGCAGGATTGGTTTCCAATGCCCTTGTGGAATTATCATTTTTAAACATATCCGAAATGATCGCGTTTGTCTTATCCGGCCTGCTATTCGGGATGGTAGGGGCATTGCTGGCAACGCGGAGACATTTGAAACTATGAGATCGCGCTCAATGTTGTTTTATTTCATAATAATAAATATCGCGGCTGCTTTCTCCATCGCATCCGACAATAAAGGTTCCGAACGGCAACGGCAAATAGAGGAACTGCGGGAAAAACTTCAATCAAAGAGGTCTCGTTACGAACAATTGTTAAAAAAAGAAAAAGACCAATTGGAAAAACTTCGATCTCTTGAAGAGCAGGCGGCCCTTTCCGGCCAATTATTATTAAAAATCAAAAGGGAATTGAAAAAACTTGATACCAATATTAAAAGGAGCAGAAGTAGTTTATCAAACGCCAGATCTGAACTTGTTGTCAAAAAACAGATATTATATAAAAGAATGAAATATATTTACAAACATGGCATGAGGCCCGGGTGGTTTGGTTTCTTATCCTCCGGTAATCCCACGGAGGCCATGGCCGCCCTGAGAAACATCAACTTGATAATGGAATATGACAAAAGACTCGTCGCTTCTCTTGAGATATTATCAAATCAAATTTCAGAAACAGTAACGGTATTAGAAAGAGAAGATAGGCAATTAGCTGACTTTAAAAAAGAATATGAGGATGAAATTGAATTTCGCAAAACCGCTCTTTCTAGCTTAAAACAGCTTATAATTGAAATACGCGAGGACAGATCCGATATTCAAACCGCGATTTGGGAAATAGAAAAAGACAATGGCTCCATCGCGGAAATCTTTAAGGGTCTTGACAGCGAACCAACAGATAACAATTCTCTTGAGTTGCCGGGACTTGAAGGGCAAAGAGGGGATTTGGTCTGGCCTATTCAGGGCAAGATTGTAAAATCGTTCGGTACCAAAAAGGACAAGCGAGGAATAAAATTAACTAACGCCGGTATTGATATAAGAACCGCTATTAGTTCAAAAGTCAAAGCGGCGGCAACCGGGAAAGCAATTTACGTAAACTGGCTTAGAGGTTACGGACAGTTTGTAATTCTCGATCATGGCCGGGGATATTATACGCTCTATGCGAACCTTTCGGATATCTACATTGAAGCGGGTGATGGAGTCAAAGCTGGCCAGGCCATAGCGGAAGTGGGAGACTGGGGATCATTTGAAGGATCACAACTGCATTTTGAACTGCGCTATAAAAAAGATCCATTGAACCCAGTAAAATGGCTGCGATGATAGGAAAACATCTAAAAAGTATTTCCGACAGGCTTAAGACCCTCGCTGAAAAAGAGGAACTAAGCCAATCGATACTGCTGACCGGGCCGGATGGCGTTGGCAAATTTCAGCTGGTAATGGATATAGCCCGATTTATGCTTTGTAAGGAGAAGACGGGCTGTGAAACTTGCCGGTCTTGCAAAGATGTTAGCAAGCTTCAACATCCCGATTTTCTTTTTGTATTTCCATTTCCTAAAATCAGACCGGAATCCAGGAAACACACGCTTTTTTCGTTTTCCGATCCCGTATCATCCAAAGCCAAATACTCCGAAGAATCAAAAGATGAGGTAGAAAATTATATTTCTACTCGTTTGGACGACCAATACGCGATCGTCGATTTTGAAAAAAAAGAAAATATTCCGGTTGAGATCATAAAGGACCTTTTGCTGGCGCTCTCAAAAAAACCGCTTTTGGGTGGCCGTCGAGTTGTCGCCATACAAAATGTCGATAAAATGGCATTTGGAGCGGTGGACCTGTTTTTAAAGGTAGTCGAGGAGCCGCCTTCCGACACTCATATTGTTCTAACAACCTCGAACCCCGGACAGCTTCCGCCGACCCTGCTGTCCAGGACCAATATTATTACGGTCCCGCCCGCGCCCACCGGCACTTTAAGTGAATATTTATGCGAGAAGCTGGAAATCGATAAGAATGAAGCAGAGTTTTTGGCGAGAATGTCGAAAGGATCACGAGGAAAAGCGTTTTATTTCCATCAAAGCGATCTTACTGGCAGAAGAAATAAAATTTTAACGTTTTTTGATCGGCTAATCCGACGCGACGACCTCTCCCTTTTGATTGAGAATATCAGTCTCGAATATGTTGACAGCCGGTTCCGAGTTAATGATATCCGGCTGGATTTTGAGATTATGGAATCGATTATACACGATCTTTATATGCTTAGCGAAAATCAGCTTGAAAACCATCTGGTAAATGTCGATATTGCCGGAGAGTTGAAGGCACTAAAATGCCCGGCGATTGAAACGCTGGATATCTGGAAAGGATACTGTGGAGAAACGAAAAAAGCATGCCTTGTTAATAATGTTGCCGTTAGCTCGGCTATGCTCTTTTTCTATATTTCGTGCGATAAGGCTATTGATAATCCGGTTACGATTAATCTTAGATTACCCTGATTTATTTATTAAACGATATCAGGGTTAAATAAGGCAAAGGAAAAACATCTTTGGATAAATTTATTGTTGTCTTTAAGGGAAATCGAAAAGGCGCCTACATAAAACCTTCCGAGCTTGAAATAAAGGTTAATGATTATGTCGTAGTGCAGGCCGAGAGGGGCGAGGATTATGGCCAGGTAATAAGCACATTCGGGCCTTCAAAAAAACAAAATAGCAACGGCGAGCTTCAGAAGATAACCAGGCTCGGTAATGATTCGGATCATGGGCGCATGAAATTCAACCGTTTGAAAGAAAAAGAGACCTTCGAGGAATGTCTCAACTTTATTGAAAAGCACCAATTAAAAATGAAGCTTGTCGACGTGGAATACCAGTTTGATTGTAATAAGATAACTTTTTTCTTTACGGCTGAAAAAAGAGTGGATTTCCGCGAACTTGTCAAAGATCTGGCGGCCACATATCGAACCCGGATCGAGTTGCGCCAGATTGGGGTCCGGGACGAAGCAAGGCGAATGGATGGAGTAGGAATATGCGGCAAAAGGCAATGTTGTTCCGCCTGGCTCTACGATTTTTCAACTATCACGACTCAAATGGCCCGAGATCAAAAACTCGCGCTAAATCCGCAGAAACTTTCAGGAAACTGCGGCCGTCTTTTGTGCTGTCTTAAATATGAGATGGAATTTTATGAAGAAGTTACTCCTCTTTACCCTCATGTTGGCACGCGTTGTATGACCCGTCATGGCCCCGGAAGAGTAATCCGAACCGACATTTTCAATGAGGAAATCAGGATAATTCTTGATGAGGCCGGAGAAATTCGGATGAGCCTGGCAGAATTGAAAAGAGCAAAAAGCAGGGGTAATTTTAAGATATTGCGCCACAAGGTTGAGCCCGAATCCGCGCAGAACGCGTCCGAATCAGATAAACTTGAGGATTAATCAAATTAGTAGTTCTGATAAAATCAAATTTATGAGAATATTTTCGATTTTTGGCCTATTTACAAAACACAGCCTTTAATGTGTGTGCTATGAAAATAAATTGTTTTCTGTTTTGCCATTTTGTTAAGATATGAGGAAATTTGAAATGAATAATAATTTTTATGTAACAACTCCAATTTATTACGTAAACGACGAGCCGCATATCGGACACGCCTATACTACAATACTTGCCGACGTACTTGCGGGTTATCACAGAATTTTCGGTGATAATGTTTATTTCTTGACAGGCACGGACGAGCATGGGCAGAAACTTCAGAATGCGGCTGCCCAAAACGGCCGCGAACCGCTTGATTATTGCGATGAAATGGTGCTGCGCTTCCAGAGTATATGGAAAAAACTCGAAATCAAAAATGATGATTTCATACGAACTACCGAGGAAAGGCATAAAAAAGTAGTAAAAACCATTCTGCAAACAATCTACGACAAAGGCGAAATATATTCGGATGATTACGAGGGATGGTACTGCGTTCACGAGGAGCGGTTCTGGACAGAGAAAGACCTGATGAAAGGCAACTGCCCCGACTGCGGCAGGCCGGTCTCGAAAATCATAGAAAAGAATTATTTTTTTAAAATGTCCCAATACCAGGATTGGCTGATCGAATATATCAAAAACAATCCTGAATTTATACAACCTGATTTCCGGCGAAATGAAGTGCTGGGTTTTTTAAAACAGCCCCTTGGCGATCTTTGCATCTCCAGGCCGAAATCACGCTTGTCCTGGGGAATAGAACTGCCGTTTGATAAAGATTACGTTTGCTATGTCTGGTTTGACGCTTTGATAAATTACATATCCGCCATCGGATATCTTTCGGATGAAAATAGATTCAACGGCCATTGGCCTGCTATTCATCTTATAGGAAAAGACATACTGACCACCCACGCTGTTTACTGGCCCTGCATGCTCAAAGCCATGGGCGTCCCGCAGCCGAAAACTATTTTCGCACACGGCTGGTGGCTTATGGGCGAAACGAAAATGTCGAAATCTCTCGGCAACGTTATCAAACCATTGGACCTCGCGGATAAATACGGCGTTGACGCTTTTCGTTATTTTCTTATGCGCGAGATGACGCTTGGACAGGACTCTACGTATACTGAGGAATCGTTTATATTGAGATACAATTCTGATCTCGCTAATGACCTTGGCAACCTTCTCTCCCGAACATTAAAAATGATCAAGTCATTCAATGATGGGAAAATACCAACGCCTAACGCCGATAACGATGAAAATGAGCTTTCAATCCAATCCACAAAACTGATTGATACGATTCGAGAAAAAATCGAAACGTATAAGTTGAATCATACCGTAGAGGACATTCTTGAGTTGGTTCGGGCCACTAATCGGCACATTGAGAAAAATAAACCCTGGCAGGTTGCTAAAGAGGGGCAAGTTGAAAAACTTGGAAATGTTCTGTACAACGCCGCAGAAACGCTTCGGATTGTTTCGGTCCTGCTTGCGCCGATTATGCCTGATAAATGCGCAGAGATTCAGGACCAGCTCGGCATCCCCGAAAACAGTCCACAACGTAATGAGCTCATCTGGGGGAAATTGAAACCGGGGACAGTAATTAGACCCGGCAGTGCTCTTTTCCCAAGATTAATAGTGAAACGTGTTCAGGATACCTTTGCGCCACGAGACAAGGCTTTAGAAACAAGAGATAAATTACCGGAGGGCGTTATCAAGTTTGAGGATTTCGGCAAGGTCAAGCTAAGAACGGCAGTTGTATTAGAAGCCGAAAAAATTGAAAAGGCTGATAAACTTTTAAAGCTTCAAATAGATCTTGGCGGAGAAAAACGCCAAATCGTCGCCGGTATCGCCGAATATTATTCTCCGGACGAGCTGATTGGCAAGAGGCTTGTCATCGTATCCAATTTAAAGCCCGCGAAAATCAGAGGCGTTGAGTCTAACGGCATGCTTTTGGCGGCAAAGTTAAAAGACAAGCTTGTTTTATTGACAACGGACGGAGAAATTCCTCCGGGGGCAACGGTAAGCTGATCAATTTTGAAAATGATTTTCCAAACCCGCGCGCCGTAAAAGGCGCCTGGTTTTTATAAAAAGAATATTACGATAATTTATTGTTGCAGTTCAGCAATGCGTATTTTTGCCGCTTCTGCCTGCTCGGTTTCAGGATAGCTTTCTACATATTTGGCGTAGTTATATATAGCCTTGGAAATATTATTTAGGTTTTTATCATAAATAACACCAAGATTAAAATAGATGCTTAGATCCGAATCGGGCAATTTAAGGGCCTTTTCAAAATTCACAACCGCAAGATCATATTTTCTGTTTTTTAAGTAATCGTATGCCTTTGCAAGATAAGTGTTATATTGGGCCTCTACGTTTTTGCTGTCTATATTTAGCGCTTTCATATAATAATCAATCGCCTTATCGTACTTTCGACTGTCTTTTTCGAGATTTCCAAGATTAACGTATATGTTAGCCCTTTCAATATTGGTAACATGTTCGGCTTTCAGGCCGCTCTCATATTCGTTCTTTGCCAATACCGGCCAGCCTTCATGCCGAAAGAATATGCCGAGGGAGTTATGGACCGAAGCTTCCCTCGTCATGGCCGCGATTGACCTTGCCAACCTGAATTGATTGACGGCAGGCCGGCTTTGCCTCGCATTAAACAAGTCTTCGCCATAGCATAGATGAAGATTCGCCAACATAGTCATTCCCTTAAAATCGATATTATCGGCCAGCTCCTCTGTTGGCGGAATAGTTATATCATCCCAGACATCAAGATTATTTTCAGTTTCAATAAGGCTGTAAACAAGTCCGCGCGAATATAACTTCATTTTATTATAATTAAAGGGGTTTCCCTGCGCGATCATGTGCTCTTTAACCAAATAAGAATTTTTAGGATAGCTGTACATAAGGCTTAAGCACAAGTCAGGGCCCGATAAGTCCGCGCCCATTTTGTTTTTTTTAAACTTTCGTTTTAGGCGTTCAACAGAAAGTACCGAATCATAAATTTCGAGGTCCGGCCTTTTGCCTTCCGCGTAGCGCAGATAGTATAATGTAGAATTTGCATTATCGCCGACAGAAATAAGCATCGAATTTTCGGGGATTGATTTTAGAATATTCTCTCCATATATTTCAGCCAGGTAGTTTTCGCTTTGGTCATTTCCCGCAAAATTATCATAAAAAGAAAATACGGCTATTGCTACAGTTAAGATTACGGTTCCAACGCCGCTCCATTTTCCTGCAATCCTAATCATGATCCGATAAAGCAGAGCAACCAAACAAATAGTCAGCACGAAAACAGATGGAAGATAATACATATCGATATCAGGGATGTCATACAAGGCTGCAACGAGCAGGTTTACTAATAAAACTGAGGCGAGTGAAATTTTGATGTTTCTTTTTAAAATCCCGGGAATAAAAAACGCTAACATCCCCAGAAGCAGCAAATAGGCCGGAATTTGATCAGCCATAATTTTGAATGCCCGCAACAAGTTTTGAGTGAAATTAGCGGCTCCAATTCCGGAAATATAAGTTTGATATCTCAGGGCCGTAATATGATCGAAAAACGCGCTGAATGCCGCCGGATGGCCCCAGTCGAGAAGAGGGTGGTTAGATGAACGAACAGGCAAATAAATATATAACGCGATAGCCAGAAGAAATAACAAACTTAAAATCGATAACCTTTGCGGGCCGGGACGCGCCTTTATAATATAATAAATCAGTAATGGGGCTAATGATATAGCCGAAAGATGATTCGCCAGAGATAACCCGAAAACATATATCGAAACAATTAGAAAAAGGAAATTCCCCGAGCTCTTAAATTTCCGCAACGCCGCATAAGTAAGTGTTATCAGCAGAATGCCAAGAGAATAGACCTCAAACCCTGCCGACGATGCCCACAGAGAATTTGAAAACCCCCAAATCAGCGATCCCGCTATTGAGATCATAATTTTGGAAATGTCGTTTCTTTCAGAGGATTCAAACAATATGGAGCGAATTATTACAGACATTGCTCCCACAGATGCCGCCGCCATTAAAGCCGACAAAATATTTAAGGCATAAGCGGCTTTAATTGGAAAGACTATTACAAAAAACCGTCCCAATAAAACAAGCAAAGGATATCCCGGAGGATGAGCAATGCTCAGAGTGCTTGCGGCCACGCAAAGCTCTCCGGCGTCTCCGGTGTATAGAGTCGGGCAGACAGTCTTTAAATATGCTATAAATGAAATAGCGAAAGGAACCAAAATTAAAAACAGGTTGTTTCTGCGAGAACTATTCATGGGGTCATTATAGAACAGTGTTTTTTATATCGCAATGTTTTAATCTCAGAACTAGGGTTATGAAATTTTAAAGAAAAGCCTTCTGTCTTTTTATGGGAAGTAGACAGAAGGCACGGATATTTCTAAATTCAAACTTATTTTTTACTTAAGGCTATTGAAGTTGGATTCTTCGTCCGTCTTGGATGCCGCGGCATTAGGAATTTCACCGCCCTCATTTAAGGTAATCCCTGCACCTGCGCCGGGTGGCGGACAGGACGGACAATACGTTGGCTCATCAATTCCAGTTGTAAACCAACTCATTAAATATGTAACATCAAGACCATTAAAAGCGCAATCGCCATTTGTATCTCCCGCGCCAAAGAACGGGTAGATATCTACGTCTGGACGGCAGTCGCACGTATCGGGTAAGGCAAAAATTTCCATTTTGAAGAAGCTAACCATAATTGTTACATCAAGGCCGTTTACAGCTATATCAGCGTTGGCGTCTCCGGGAATAAAAGCACAGCGACCTACGGCTACATTTAACTGGAGCGTGTCTGCCAATTCGCAAACGTCGGTAGCAATAATAATTACAGTATTAATTCCGGGAACGGCCGCAAAACATATGGCCTCTCCCGCCATGCTATCTCCGTTCACATAAACAGAAACTATATTGTATTCGGCATCCGTAATAGTAATGCTATCATTAAGACATACTTCGGCAAGATCATCAACAATTAAGGCCATATCAGTGCCGGTTATGACCGGCGCAGTATTCATTATAACAGTCACCAAAGTCGTGCAGGTAGCGGAAAGGCCGCATGAGTCCGCAACGGATATCGCGATTATGTTTTCGCCTACGACTGGCGTGAAACAAATATTGCCGTTGTCGAAAGTCCCGCCAAAAATACCGATTGTCTCAAGGTCGTTATCGTCGTCAGCATAACCGAATCCTGGCAGGCATATCTCCGCCAAGTCGCAAACAACAAGAGCAGTATCTCCCGGGCAATTTACCGTAGGGGAGCTGTTTGCCGTAATGGTAACAACTGTTATGGCAGTATCAGCTTCACCGCATTCATCGGTTACAATTAACGTAATCGTGTTCTGGCCTT
>CAZKYQ010000013.1:0-11972 GCA_964556975.1 uncultured Ignavibacteria bacterium | reverse complement strand
CAACAGTAACAACCGTTATGGCAGTATCAGCCTCGCCGCATTCATCGGTTACAATCAGAGTGATAGCGTTGTTTCCTTCGCTCGGCACAAAACAGACGGTATCACCATTTAATGCTCCCCCGAAAACCTCAACGGCTAATATGTTATTGTTAGGATCGGAGAATGAAAAACCGGCAAGGCATATCTCATTCAGATCGCATACAAAGATCGCGGTATCAGCCGGACTGCTCGTAACAGGCGGGTCGTTAAACTGGCAAGGATCGGTGAGGCAAGAAGAAGAAAATTGTATCCCATTGCCCTCGTAGACAAATCCTCCGGTGAAACGATCTCCATAATTTTGACCGAGAACTTGTCCGCAAGCATAAGTTTGGCCAGAAACAATAAGCCCGTCTTTATTATAAGATTCGCCAGTTCCGGAAATGGCCTCAAATATCGTTATATTCGGATCATTCTCAGGGTCGGAACCGGCCTGAGATTGATATGGATCTGTTATACCGGGATATGTGTCGACAAATCCCGGAACATTGCTCAACGGAAACATACTGCCGCCTAAGAATACCTGGTCCGTTTCAAACGGGCAGCCATGCCCGCTTGACCAGACATTAAAGTCAATGGCACATCCGGCAATATTTATACTCAAAAAATCATTGGGGTCGCCATCGCCATTCTTCCACTCGCGTGTAGAAACATCCCACCATATCTCATAAAGGTTGTCGGACCATTGATACCACCCCCAGCGGTCATTCTGCATATAGCAATCGCCACATGATGAATCAGGGGAACTTGGTTCACCTGGGGTTGAGATAAGCTCAAAACCATTTGCGAAAACATTAACCCCGGGAGCGGGCGGAGAATCAAGCATGGCTAATACAGAACCGTGAAATTGTTCGTATGAACCGCCCCTTGAATAAATATGGTTGGCAACATTCCAGCCCGTTGAATCTACCCAGATATAAACACCGCCGGAATCAGGAGGGGGCAGCGGCAAGGTAGGGGTGCCTGAAAGATATGACGTATCCACCTGATTATAGTTCGGCGGAGGGCCTGGAGGCGTGTTTCCCGGAGGATAGTAAAATGTGCCAATAGGAGGGCCAGCGAGAGCGGGCTTTATTCCTAGCGCAAGAAACAAGATAACGATTGCTCCAAATATCATCCTGTTTTTGTAAGATTGTTGAAAAAACACTCGATAGCTATCCCGCATATTAATATCTCCTTGAGTTAAGCCGCTTCTCTTGGAATGCCCTATATGATGTCAAAGCAATTCCAGATTCAGAAATAAATGGAATAAAGACAAAATTATTAATTTTAATACAGATATTATAAACAGCATTAATAGTAGTTTCGAACTGTTGTGATAATAAAACCGATAAATTCAGCGCAAAGCTTATTTGGGCAAGTTCTTTCACATTCACCTTATTAATAATTTGTTTTAATTTTCAAACGAGACAAGAATAATATCTCGCAAATCAAATTTTCATATAACCGAAGATTTTTACTGAATACTTGGGGATAAACGCATTTTCCTGATTTCCGCTAAACCCCAAGAAGACTAAATTCACTTCCCTACGCTTTAAAGATAGGCCATCGCTTCTTAATGTCAAGAAAAAAAGTTATTTGCCGAAAAGAAAAATATGCAGGTACAATTTAGTTTAAAGATGAAAGACGCCTTGATTAGGGAAGTGGAAATCGACTATTTTGAGCTGGAATGGAAAGAGGATTTGACTCCAAGACAACTCGCGGCTCGATTTAACAGCTGGTTGAGCGACAATTCCTTTATCAAAAATCGATTTCCGGATCTACAAGATGCCACATTTTGCCAGCTTCTTATAAATCCTCTACAATAAAATTGGAGTCTTTTTTTAACTCCTTAATACTTAGAAGATTAACTCCAATATGTTTTAGATAGAGAGCCAAATCCGCGAACTTATTTATTTCGACTTTTGAAATATCAATTGTGTAAATCATATTTTTTTTTCGGTTCGATTGGGTGATATCCCTTATTATCATAGGTTTTAGTTCCGCCATTGTGTTTTTATTGTAACTGGCTAATGTGTCAAGTGTTATGAAGGTCAGACCTGCTGAATACGCAAGGCTGTCAATAAAATTCGGGGTTGAATTCATATAAAGATAACAAATCTCCAGATTTTTCGCTTGTTGTAGGGTCGTCTTTACAAAAAGTCGATCATCCTTGTTTTGTTTATAAAACCCAATTACTCTCAAATTCGGATGCCGGTTCAATAAACTGGATATCAGGTCATCGTCGGAAGGACTTTTATTCGCGGATTTTCTTATTCTTTTACTTCCCTGCCGTATGGAAGCTTGTGAAATAAGATCATCCTTTGATGAAGAAGCCAATAGAATTGACCATATTCCAGGCGATTGTAATCTTTTTCTGATTTCTCCAGCGGGGTAAACATCGGGAGACGCAAAATATCCAAATGGGATTTTCTTTTTTACTATTTTAAGAATGTCCCGGCTTTTTGCGTCATATATGTTTCTGAAAATAAATCCAACCGCCCTATTTTTAAATTTAACATTTTTATTCGGTCTGACGATTACAACTGCTCCCGGGTAAGCGCCAACCATAAGCCTGCACACCAGATAATTCAAAGAATCAATGCAATCGCACCCAATTTCAAGTTCCTGTGCTTTAGCCTGAATTCTTTCAGCGTAGTAATATAAAGGCAGCCTGGAGGGCCATGGCTGAAATATTCGACGGTAAGGTTTTCCCTCTGAATCGATCAGCGTGGTATCAATTTCCGGGCTTCTATTAAGCTCGAAACTTTTCCCAACCGAAAAGGCCAGAGAATCGGCGATTTGGAATTGTCTTTTAAGCGTCAAAGCCCCTATTTTGTTCTCGATCAAAGTTGAAATAATATTTCTATAATTGTTTCCGACAACAAGAATCAGTAAAATAACCGCCAAAAGAAGCGCTATTGACGCCCGCTTGCTGTTAAATAGTTTTCTTCTTTGTTTCCTGCTAATTCTGTCCTGTGAAAGCATAATTAATTTGTAAATGAGTGGTCTTCCCAGACTACAATCCGCCAAAACCTGTCGGGTGATTTCCTAATTTTGTACAAAGCAAGTCCGTTGGCCTCAAACTGCTGGAAATTATAAGTTCCGCTGAGGTCCCGCAACGATAAATGAAAAGTTACCAGCCATACTTCCAGGGTATCGTTGCCATTGAGCTCGGGCTCCAGGCGGTTTGTAATCCAGGTATTCAGTCTTATCTCATCGAAAGCCTCGAAAAGCCTTCTTGTGCGTATGATATCTCCTGATATGCCATCCCGCGGAACCTCTACCTCCTCGATTTCTCCTGATCGGTTCTGGTCGATAAATATGAACACAAAATCGTTATCGAGACAGTTTTCATAAACATCTATATCCCTATTTTCATACGCGTATTTAAAATTAGATAGCACGGCGGACGCGTTAACTGAATCGGGGCAGTCGGCGCAGTTTTGAGGCAGTATCGGGGCCAGCGCCCCCGCTCCAATCTCAGGCGGAGCGAACGGGTTGGAGCATGAAATTATTCCTGCATACAGAATAAATACCGCTAATTTTGTTTTCACCGCTATTTTCATCTGAACAGCGCCTTGAAATCTCCCCAATCGTCGCCGGAATTATCTGGAATATCCTCCCAGAGTTTTATAGTCCACCAGTTAAGCTGTTCCTCCCAAAGATGGAACACCGCGCGGCCGGAATACGATGTTGTATATGTCGTATCCTCATTAGCCGTAACTATAACAAGGTCATATCGCCGGTTTAAAATTGCCGTTGAATCTTCAATTAAATCTCCGTATTCCTCCGCGATGCTTAGAGTGAGAATAAGATTTGATGAATCCATGCTTGAATAAGTTGAAAAGATGTTGTTTGTAACCGCGGTTTCTACCGCTTTATTCCATTCGATAAAAAGATCTCCCCTTCCGTCGTTCACAGCGTCAATGGAATCTTCGGGCGAAGAGAAAATAAATGAATCGGAAAAACATAATTGGTAATTGGAAATTATCATTTCATTATACGCGTAAAGCAGATTATTAACAGCCGCTTCAGGAGATTGCGGCGTGTCCCAGGTTCCGCTTGCTCCATACGGCTGTTCGGTATCTCTTAGAGCCACAGGATTTTTCAGGCATCCAGCCGAAATGAACAAGACCAATAGGACTGGAGATACAAGCAGAGTTTTTTTCAAAACAGATACTCCATAGACATTTTTACATAATCGTTTGTTTCTCTTGGCCTTGTCATAAATTTCCTGAGCCGGTGAGAAACATTTACAAGAAAATTTCTGCGTTCGCTCCACTTTAGCACAAGCTCAAGCTTGAAAATCATCTTCATTTGCTCTTCAGAAAGAGCCCTTATAATTTCCGGCTCCTCAGCGTTATCAGCTGTTTTGCCAAGCGTGTGATCGTAATCTCCGGTTTTCTCCCACGAAAAGAAAGGTCTAAAATAAAAAATTCGAGCGATTTCATAATTAAATTCGGTTTCAAGGCCGTTTCTTCTCCTGTCCCAGCTTACAGCTTGTTGCCAGCCGTCATCCCATATTAGTTGGCCATAATCTTCATAGCGGTAAAAATAACCCTGTTTCATGCGCAACCGGTCTGATATTCTAATAAAGAATTCGCTTTGGGACGATCCCCTTCTGAATATCCTATTCTTCGTCGAGATTCTCTTTCGATCAAAATCAAATGTTAAGTAGTTGGCCTGAATATCAAAAGTCTGCCGGATATCAAGCCATCCTGCCGGACTCCAGACAACAAAAGGCGATAACACATAAGTATCGTTCATGCCGTTGTTGGCGGAGCGGGCGCCTGAAATATAAATTTGGTGAAAACTGCTGGCGCCGCCGGACAATCCCGCCTGGAAAAACCTGCTGAAAACATGGCTGAACCTTCCATTGAATAATATTGTCTTTTTGTCCCAATCTTCCAAACCGAAACCTCTATTGGGATTTGAAAATGATGTCACCCCCAAGACAAAATCACTTGAGATTGAATCTTTTTCAGAAAGCTGAATATTACCATGAAAGGAAATCTCGCCTGTATCGGTATTCTGGTCGAGCGGAACCCCTTGATAATCCTGTTTGGCGCTGCTCCATAAATAGTCGATTGAGCCATAAGCCCTGTTTTCATAGTTTCCGCTTAATGACAATTCATAACCCTCGCCTCTGCCCGAATTATCTCTTTGCGTTGAAGAGGCATTGTCGATCAGATCGCCCCTGTAAAGATATTTTGCCAGATGAGCGTTTCCATCAAACCTCACGCGCAGGCTGGCGGGAAGAGATATTGAGGCAATAAAATTGCCTTCTCGTTCCTGTTTTATCTGTTTTGTTATACTTTCAACGGTGCCGTCCGGAGCATAGAACTTCTTGGCGGTTTCAAAGCCCCTCAATGCGACAAACATAGTGTCAGATTTTCTGAATTTATATGTTGAGTTCAAATAAGCGTTTCCGATTTGAGAGGGAATATTGGTCAGATTGATTCTGTCATAGGATACTTTCGCGTCCAGAAAAACCCCCCGATATTGAACTGGCAAAAAACTAGCGGCCATTCCATAACCTACTCCCTGATCGTCTAATTGCGCCTCAAATTCCGATCTCTTTTTATTGTCCGCATGGACAGTCGGTTTGAACTCTATATTTCTAATCGGCTTGTACGAAAACCCAAAAGCGAGCTCCGAAGTCCTAACCCGCCGCTTGTTAAGGCCGTTTACCGTGTATTCGCCTGTTGAGATAAAAGTAATTCCTTTCTTAATAAAAGTGTCAGACCGAAAATCAGCGGAAGCGTTTTCCTGCCATCGGTTGGTACTTCCCTTAATAAGATTTGATTGTCCATCAAATGATGTAATAAAATTGAATTTGGGAGTGATAATTGAGTAATTGAAACCTGTTAGCCAGTTATAGGTTTGATTGTCCCGGTCAAAATCCATTCTGATTCCGGCGTTCGATAGGCTGGCGGAGAATAGCCCCAATAAAGCCAATATTACGATTATTTTTCGTTTGCTATTCATTTTCTGCCAAAATACTGTAAAGACCCATAAATTCCGCGCCAGAAATATGTTCTGCCCTTATATCGGTTCTTTTTCCAAGAGAAACAAGACTTTTTTCAATCCTGTCTTTAGTGAATTCCCCGGACGATCCCAAAGAATTAACCAATGTTTTCCTTTTTTGAGCGAAACAGGCATAAATAAATTCTCTGAATATATTGTAGTCAATATTTTCATAAAGCCTTAAATCAGGTTCAAGTTTAATGACCGTTGATTTAACTTTTGGAGGCGGCGAAAAACATCCCGGCGGAATATCAAAAAGGCGTACGATTTTGAAAAACATTTGCGCCAGAACCGATAGAGACCCATACTCTCGCTTTCCTGGCTTGGCCCTGATTCTGTCGGCCACCTCTTTTTGAACTGTGATCACGGCCAAATTGACAAAATCAATTTGTTCTATAAGCCAGTCGATTAAGGCGCCGCTAATATTATAGGGGATATTTCCTATGATTTTTAGACCAATACTGTCAAAAGCGGAAAGGTCAAATTTGATAATATCTTTTTCAACAAGCCTAAACCGGGAATTATCACCGAACCGCTCATTAAGGTTCGGGATTAAATTCCTATCCAGCTCAACGGCTGTCAAAATGCCCCCTCGTTCTAAAATCCTCTCCGTTAAAACGCCCCTGCCCGGCCCAATTTCAAGAACATGATCATTATCTTCAATATAAAGAGCTTCGATAATTCTATCGGCTTTGCGAATATCTACCAGGAAATTCTGGCCAAACCTTTTTTGTGATGATTTCATCGCGAATGAACGGGATTAGCCGCTATCGGAATAATTCCTCAAGCGGAACTCAACGTCAAGTTCAGAGGCGAGTTTTCGGCAGGCGTTGATATCTAAATCAGGTAAATTGACAACCGAAACCATTGTTTTTAGTCCCGCCATTTTACAGCCTTTTATGAACTCAACCATTGCATTGTACGCTTTTTGCCCCTTATCAGGCTTGCAGATTTCAATATAGGTTTCAGGATCAGTGGCGTTAAGGCTTACTGAAACCTTATCGATAATTCCGGCCAATTTCGAGGGAACTTCTGTCTTGTTAATCAGGCTTCCATGGCCGTTGGTATTAAGCCTTGTCTTATGTCCTCGGCGTTTTATTTGTTCGGCGATCAGAAGCAGTTCTTTTAATCTTAAAGTCGGTTCGCCAAGTCCGCAGAAAACCACTTCGTCAAAATCCTTCTCTGATTCTATCGCTTCGAGCACCTGATCCGGTGTCGGCTCCTGATGTAAATATAAATAATGCCCGCTGACAAAACCACCGGTTGATCCGACTCGCGGACAAAAATAGCAGTTGCATGTACATCGGTTCGTCAGGTTTACATAAAGGGAACGGCGAATTTTATATACGATTTTGGGGGATTTTTCGAAAGGCAAATTAAACAATTTACAAGCGTTACGCGATGTTATTCGCTCTATGTCTTCAAAGGTGTAGGGTGAAAATATTTCGGAAAGTTTTTCAATTACAAAACGAACATACTCCGGCTGGTTCCTCTTGCCCCTGAAAGCTTGAGGCGTCAGGTATGGAGAATCGGTCTCAACGACTATCTTCGAAAGAGGCAGGGACGCGGCGGCTTCAACACGCGATGATTTCGGATAGGTCAAAGGCCCCGCGAATGATATGTAGAAACCCATCTTGATCGCTTTTTTAGCGTCGGAGACATTTCCGGGAAAGGAATGCAATACTCCTTTTTTTATTCCTGATTTTTCTATTATGGGAAAAGCGTCCTCAAGGGCCTCGCGAACATGAATCACTACCGGCAGATTAAGCTCGCCCGCAAGTTCCAATTGCTCCTTGAAAACCCGACTTTGAACATCGCGAGGAGAATGGTCCCGATAATAATCCAAGCCGATTTCGCCGATCGCCACGACTTTTTTATTTAGCGCCATATTCCTTAGGTGAGAAATATAATCGCCAGGAACGTTTTTTGAATCGTGAGGATGGACACCGACAGCCGCATATATTCTCCTGTTTTTTTCGGCAAGCTCTATGGAACTTTGCGATGTTTCCAGATCCACGCCGATATTTATAATCGCTTCGAGACCGCTGTCGAATCCGGCGCTGATTACGTCATCCCGGTCCGAATCATATTGCGGAAAATCGAGATGCGCGTGAGTATCAATCATGTGGGACAATATATATTTTTACGGAAACAAATCAAAGAACGGTTTGCGGCAATTGTCAATGTACTCAGGGAAGGCAGGAATAAGATATTTCGTGAATTTTCAGGCTCTTGATATTTTCTCATTATCTACGGAATCTGACCGCCTGGCCCAAATGTAAAAAATACTGTTTTGATTCTGAACATTGGCCGGCCAACAAGGGAAAAGAAATAATAACCCCCGGCACGGGCGAAATACCTTATAAGCCTTATCTTTCTATGGAGTTACGAGAGCGCAGCTTAATTTTGATAGTTTTAACCGTATATTTATATTCTTACTATTGGCTAAAAGGTCTATTAGATTTTTCCGACTTATTATAGGATGGATAATAAGACTTTCTTTGACGGATATACGCCTGTAAGTCTCGAAATTATGAGGCTCGACAGGGTACCCGGATTCAACCTATATATAGTTGGCCCCAGCGGCCTGGTGCTATACCGCGAGAAAAACATCAAGTTCACTCTTAAGAATCTAAAGGCGCTTCTGGAAAACAATGTCCGGCATCTTTATTTCGCGAACAAGGAAGAATCCAAATATTATGAATATATTGAAGAGAACCTCTCCACAATTATTGATGACAAGAAAGTCCCAAACAATAAAAAAGCCTCACTAATTTACGATGCGTCCGCTCATCTCGCCCAGCAAATGTTTATGGAGCCAGATTCGAAGAAAATTGTAAAGCGGGCGTCAAAAGTAATGGATTCGGTCGTATCGTTTACAACAAAAGGGGAAAACGGATATAAAGATATTATTCAGATGCTTCCAAGCGATTATTACACTCATACTCATAGCGCGAACGTCGCGACTTACAGCCTTGCAATAGGGCAGGAATTAGGAATGACTCAAAATACCGGCGTTTGGGAACTGACATTGGGGGCGCTGCTGCACGATATAGGCAAATCGAAAGTTCCGGATACTATCTTGAATAAAAAGGGATCGCTTACGCGCCAAGAATTTGGGATAGTTAAACAACATGTCCAATGGGGCCTGGATATAGCTGGAGAAACCGGGGCCGTCCCGCATGAATGTATGCCCGCGATTGGCCACCATCACGAAAGGCTCTCGGGAAAAGGGTATCCCGTCGGGATACAGGATATACATCTTTTTGGGAAAATCGTTGCGGTGGCGGACACATTTGACGCTATCACCACAAACAGGCCCTACACAAAAGCAAGATCATCTTTTGAGGCTATTTTACTTTTAAAAAACCAGAACACAGAATTTGACGCAAATATTATTAACGCGTTAATTGAAGTTATGGCCGAAAAACATGCGAATGTGGGAGCATAATGTCGAAAACCAATAAAAAGACGCCCAAAAAATCAAAAATTGGCCCCGGTAAGCTGGCTTATTTTTTGGGTTTTATTATGGCGGCGACCTTTGGACTTTTGTCTATTTTTTTAGTCTATTCTCATTATAATTATAAGGTATCACAAAAAAAACAATTTATTGAAAAATGGGACACAATTGCAGATCGGATCTCCTTACAAGCCTCCAACGCGATAAACGCCAAAGGACTGATTGACGATGAATTCGCTTCATATCTTTACTGGATACCCGCCATCTCAAAAGATATAGCGGCAATAGTATTGGTGGACAATCAAAATAAGCCTATTTATCTGACCGGAGGCGAGTACAGCTCCGACAGCCTGCTTGCGCAATATGCGGAAAAAGCTTTAGCTGGAGCAAAACAAATAATCCTGCCGGAGGAGTCAAAAACCAGGCATACTATTATTGCCGTGCCCATACTAATTCAGGGCACAATAGAAGCCGCGCTTTTAATAACGTTGAATGATACGCCGGAAAAACATTTTATAAGGTCGGCGTATTTCGAGCCGGTCATTTTCTGTTGTTTGGCATTTATATTATTTTTCTCCATATTGTTTTTTGCGTTTTCCCGAATGAAAGGAAAAAACGATTTTTCTATAAAAGTTCTTTCAGCCGAATCATTTTTAGCAACCCTTGGCGCTGAAAAGAAAAAGTTAGAAGAGATAATAAAATCCGGACTTGACGAAATTGTAACCGTATTGGATTGTAAAACCGGCTCTGTATATTTAAAAGATATTTCAGGCGGGATTCGGTTTTACGGAAACTACCATATTGCCGGAAAGAAGCAGCGTGATAATTTCCTGAGTGAATTTGAGCCTGGGGACCCGCGTCTTCAGGCGCTCACTCGCGGAGAGGTGTCGATATATGAAGATGATACTAAAACGCCGGTTTCATTTAAGGCCGCCCAAAAATCCAAATGTGATATTTGCGTTGCAATCCCATTGTCCGTTCAATCTGATATTATCGGAGTTCTTACTCTGACACTCGCAAAAAAAACATCTTTGAACGCCGCTCTGCTCTTTATATATCAACAGATCGTTAATAAGCTTGCGTATTCTATCCATAAATCATTGGAATTTGAAAATGCTATAGGGCGCGCAGCCAGATTGCGATTCGCGCTGGAAATCACAGAAGCCATGAATTCTTCAAAGGGCGCGCAAGAAGCGCTTGGAATGGTTTCCGCAAAGATAGCCTCTGCTCCCGGCGTATCATTTTGTAGAATATTCATACTCGAGAATGAAGGAAAAAGACTTTCGCTTGCCGCTGAGACGTTTTCCGGTGAAGGTTTGAATGCGGAACTGGATAGCATCCATGTATACCTTAATGAAATGCCTATTCACAAAATTGTCTTAATGTCAGGGCAAACTCAAATTCTTAGGCCCGGTGAAATAGAAAAACTCGCCCTGATTAAAAACAATCTTTATAATTCAAAAATGGAAAATTGCACAATCCAAATAACTCCTTTACAATTTGAAAACACTCAGCTGGGCTGTTTGACGGTTGGCATTGTTGATGCCTTAGGCAACGCAGAAGATAAAAAAGACACGCTTGAAGATATCGCCCGCCATATATCTCTCACTATAAAGAATCTGATCCAAAATTCTGATATTAAAAAATCATTCGAGCATCTTAAGGCCTCGCACGAACAAGAACTGCGGCTGGCTAAATTACAAGCATTGGGAGATTTTTCAGAAGGATTTTCCAAAAGCCTGGATAATGTCATGGAGCCGCTTTTAAAAAACGCCGCGAAATTACAAGACGCCATTGATGACAAAGACAAATCGCTTGAAATCCTTGACGCAATCAACTCGAATGCTGTCCAGTATGAAACTATTTTAAACAGATTTCATCAATTCTCAAGTATGAAAACTACCGGTCAACTTCATCAGCTTGAACTGGTCCAAATTGCAAAAACCGCCAAGCAGCGATTAAAGGAGGACTCCTCCGAGTGGGCGTTTGACTTTGACCGTATCCGGCTCGTAACACTCAACGCCGGATCGGGCCAGATATTTGGAAACGAAGAGGAGCTTTATCAGGCAATATCAATAATTGTTTTAAACGCGATTGAGGCTATGCCGAAGGGCGGGGACATCACCATAGAGACAAAAATTGAAGGTAGGATGGCCATTCTGGCAATCAGCGATCAGGGATCAGGAATGACGGACGATGAAATCAAACACGCCTTTGAACCGTTCTTCACCACAAAAAAAGGGTTTTGCAGGGGCTTGGGCTTGTCCATAGCTCATAGGATTGTTGCTCTTCACAACGGGGAGATTGAGATAGAAAGCCTTCTTGGAAAAGGAAGTAAATTTTCGATCAGAATTCAGCTTGTTGATCCTGAGCAAACAGCTTTGTATAGTGTTAAAAAGAAATCAACCCGCAGTACGCCTTTGTCAAATTAAAACATATCTTCACACAATTATTGTTGAAAATATTA
>CAZKYQ010000012.1:0-30996 GCA_964556975.1 uncultured Ignavibacteria bacterium | reverse complement strand
ATGGAGCTTGAGCTTTCCAGGTTGCGACGGTCGCTTTTATCGCAAAATGATCTCATAGGGCGCTCGGAACAGATTATGGCGCTTCGTGAAAAATTGAAGCGGGTAGCCACAACCGATAGCCGCGTTTATATCCTGGGCGAACCGGGAGCAGGCAAAGAGGTCGCCGCAAAATACATTCATTTTTCATCCACAAGAGCGGCCAGCCCGTTCGTAGCTATCAATTGCGCCGCGATTCCGGGGGAACTGTTCGAGTCGGAGCTGTTCGGCCATGAGCGGGGAGCCTTCACCGGCGCGGTGGACCGCCAGATAGGCAAATTCGAGACAGCAAACACCGGCACGCTGTTTTTGGATGAGGTGGGCGAACTTCGGCCCGACCATCAGGCAAAGCTCCTACGGGCGATTGAACTGTCATCCATACAAAGGGTGGGATCGTCAAAAGATATCAAAATCGATGTTCGTGTTATATCAGCCTCCAATAAGGACCTCCAACAATTGACGCGGGAGGAAAAATTCAGAGAGGACCTGTATTTCAGACTAAACGTGATACCGGTTTTCGTCCCGCCCCTTCGGGATCGTCTTGATGACATTCCGCTTCTGTCGCGTCATTTTCTGGATGATCTGGGCTACAGCCGATTGCGAATCGACCCCGCGGGCATGTCGCTTCTTTCGTCGTATAGCTGGCCGGGAAATGTTCGGGAATTGAAAAATATAATAGAACGCACAGCGGCGCTTTGTTATGGCGATATTATTACCGGTTCGGACATAAAAGATTCGTTGGATGACATACATGGCGGCCGTGATTATAAGAAAAAAGAACCGGTAACCAAAACGCTGTCGTTGCGGGAACATATCACCCGTTTTGAACGCAACTTATTAGAACAGACCCTGCAAGAATCAGAGGGCAATATAACAAAGGCTGCGAAGATGTTAAAAATGGATCGGGGCAATTTATCCAAAAAATTGAAAGGTTTCGGGCTGAAGGGGAAGTAGGCCTTTAACGGAAGATGTATTATGAGCAAAAGTACAATCAACGCCCGAATTGATGTTCTTATCCAAACATACGATCAGGCGTACAACAAAACTGCCTGGCACGGCACCAACCTGCGCGGCTCGCTTCGTGGGTTGAAATTAAAAGAACTGCTATGGCGCCCCAAGCCGAAACGCCATAATATCTGGGAGATCGCGTTACATTGCGCCTACTGGAAATACATCGTAGAGCGCCGTATGACAGGCGGTAAGCATGGCTCGTTTCCCCGAAAGCCGAGCGATTGGCCGGCCCATCCTGATAACCCCGACGAGAGATCGTGGAAGAGGGACCTCAAGCTTATAGAAAAACATCATCTTTTATTGCGCGATGCAATTCTAAGATTTCCACCTTCAAAATTAAGCAGCAAGCCGCCAAGATCCAAGGTCAGCTTTATCGCGACAATTTATGGAGCTTCATCGCACGATCTATATCACGCTGGCCAGATACAGCTTTTAAAGCGTATGCAGAGAAACCGTTAAGGGCGATTATTAAAACCGTTTTTACATCTTATTTCTGAAAATATAAATTACATATAACTGCGCATAAAAGAGCCCCCGACAATAAGGCGGGGGCTGTGGGATCAAATTCTATTTGCTGTAAAGGTAAGTAACCTTTTTGCCTTTCATTTTGATCTTGCGTTTCAGTTTGCCGTTTCTGGCAAACCTCAAAAGCTCCATCCGCAATTGCGAAGGCAAGATATTGGCTCTGCGTTTTGTAAATTGTTTATAAATTGTCGCCGCATCGCGTTGTTTCTTGAAATATCCCGCGGCAACGAGCTTATCAAGTATTGTTGTAACAACGCCGCCTCCGGCGCGTCCAGGGCGTTTGGCCGCTTTTTTTGTTTTAACCTTAGCGGCTTTCTTTTTTACTGCCTTTCTTTTTACGGTTTTCTTTTTTGCCGTCTTCCTAGCGGCCCTGGGAGCCGCAGTAGAAAAAGACGCGCCCCCTCCCGAAATAAGTTGTAACAGCAGGATCCTAAAAGCTTCCTTGCGAAGCTCTTTATCCTTAATTCCCGTTACAGCTTTCTCGGCGCTCTTTGCTAATTCGCCGTAACTTTTTGCCATTTTTCCCTTCCTTCCAACTGTGGACCTTCAGCCTTACGCGCATAATGCCTTGGGTTAAGTTTGAAATATTGTTTCAACGGATATACATAAACCGGCTTCACTTAAAAAAACTACAAAAACCACCAACCCTTTGTCAACTATTAAATTAGACCTCTTTAAAATTCTTTAAAGAAATATTTTAAATACATCCTGCTTCTAACTTTCCATGCCGGCAATTAAGGGTGTTACTTCTGCGTGTAATCGCTTTCTCCCAGTACCGCTTGGGCGGCAGCCAGCCTCGCTATCGGTACTCTATAGGGCGATGCCGAAACATAATCTAACCCGATTTCGTGGCAAAAATGTACTGAGGCTGGATCGCCGCCGTGTTCTCCGCAAATTCCGAGCTTAATATCTTTCCGTGTTTTGCGGGCTTTTTCTAATGCTATCCGCATTAGTAATCCAACCCCCGACGTATCAAGGGAAACAAAAGGATCGCTTTTAAGGATTCCTTTTTTCAGATAGATTTTTAAAAATTTCGTGGCGTCATCGCGGGAATATCCAAATGCCAATTGTGTAAGATCATTAGTTCCAAAGCTGAAAAATTCGGCTTCTTTCGCGATTTCGTCCGCGGTCACGGCCCCTCGTGGCACCTCAATCATCGTACCGACCATATATTGTATTTCAACTTTGAACTTTTTCATCACTTCTTCAGCGACCTGATCTACAATTGCTTTCTGGTTTTTCAACTCATCCACGATTCCAACAAGCGGTATCATTATCTCCACCACCGGCGCTTTGGCCCTTTTGCCTTTGGCTACTTCACATGCCGCGATGAAAATTGCCCGCGCCTGCATTTCGGTGATCTCCGGAAAAGTTATCCCAAGCCTGCATCCGCGATGCCCGAGCATCGGGTTAAATTCTTGAAGCTCGTCTATCCTTTGAAGGATTTTTTCCCTGGCTTTTATCTCGTCTTCCCACGCTTTTCGGGCCCTTAGCTCTTCAATTTCCTCAACGATTGTTTTCCTTTCGGGAAGAAATTCGTGAAGCGGGGGATCAATTGTACGGATAGTAACGGGCCTGCCGTCCATAGCTATAAAAATAGCCTTAAAATCTTTTTTCTGAAATGGCAACAGTTTGTCAAGGGCTTCCCTGCGGGATATCTCATCCGTTGCTAATATCATTTCCTGTACAATCGCGATTCTTTCGGGAGCGAAAAACATGTGCTCTGTTCGGCATAGCCCTATGCCCTCGGCCCCGAACTCTATTGCTTGCAGGGCATCGGCAGGAGTATCGGCGTTGGTGCGGATTTTTAATTTTCTTATTTCGTCCGCCCATTTCATAAACGTAGCGAACTCTCCGGAAAGCTTTGGCGCAATTGTAGCCGCAAGCCCGAGTATAATCTCGCCGGTCGATCCATTAAGCGTTATGTTGTCGCCCTCTTTTAAGACATTACCGCCCACAATCATCTTTTTATCAACTTCGTAGACTTTAATTCCCTCTGCGCCCGCGATACAGCACTTGCCCATTCCCCGGGCAACAACCGCCGCGTGAGAGGTCATTCCTCCGCGCGCGGTAAGAATTCCTTGTGCCGCATACATCCCATGAATATCATCCGGGTTCGTTTCCTGGCGGATAAGAATAACATCTTTTCCCGCCTCGGCGAACCGTACCGCGTCATTTGCCGTAAAAACTACGACTCCGCAGGCGGCCCCGGGCGAAGCCGCAAGGCCCGTTGCAATTATATTTATTGTCGCCGAAGGGTCGATCTGGGGATGCAGTAATTGGTCGAGTTGGAAAGGTTCTATGCGCAATAAGGCTTCATTTTTATTTATCAGGCCCTCTTTAACCATATCCACGGCAATTTTCACCGCGGCGGATGTGGTTCGCTTGCCGGCCCTGGTTTGCAGAAGATACAGTTTTCCTTCCTGGATAGTAAATTCAAAATCCTGAACATCTTTGTAATGCTTTTCAAGCTTCGTCGTAATGTCTTTTAGCTGTTTGTAGATTTTCGGCATTTCCTTAGCGAGATTTGATATGTGTCTTGGTGTTCTGACTCCCGCAACAACGTCCTCGCCCTGGGCATTTGCCAGGTATTCACCATAAAACTCTTTTGCTCCGGTGGAAGGGTTGCGCGTAAATCCCACTCCTGTCGCGGAACTGTCTCCCATATTGCCAAATACCATTGCCTGAATATTGACGGCGGTTCCCAGACCCGATGGTATGTTATTCAGATGGCGATAAGTTATGGCGCGAGGATTGTTCCACGATTTGAATACGGCATCGCGCGCCCGCACCAATTGGTCTATGGGAGTCTGCGGGAATTCCTCGCCTGTTTTCTCAACAATAAGATTCTTAAATTTCTTAATAACATATTTTAGGTCGTCAACCGTAAGCTCGGTGTCCAAAGTAATACGCTGTTTCTTTTTTCGCTTCTTAAGAAATTCTTCGAATTCCGATTTATCTATCCCCAGAACAACGCTGCCAAACATTTGAATAAATCGTCTGTATGAGTCATAAACGAAACGGTCATTTTCCGTTTTTATAATCATGCCCTTCACGGTTTCATCATTCAAGCCCAGATTGAGAATAGTATCCATCATGCCGGGCATTGAGAATTTCGCTCCGGAGCGGACTGAAACCAAAAGAGGGTTCTCAGAATCGCCAAACTTCATCCCTGTTGATTTTTCAAGCTTGGAAATATACTTCATCATTTCGTCTTCGAAAGACTTTGGTAATTCCATGTTGTTTTCGTAAAACAATTTGCAGGTATCAGTTGTTATCGTAAAGCCCGGAGGTACCGGAACTCCGGTGTTGGTCATTTCAGCAAGGCCGGCCCCTTTGCCGCCGAGCAAATCTTTCATTTTTCCATTGCCCTCGGCCTTGCCATTCCCAAAATAGTATAAGTACTTGCCTACAGATCGGACTTCAGTAATCGCGATTTTTTTCGTTTTAGCAGAAATGGCTGATTTTTTACCGGTTTTTTTTACGGCCTTTTTTGTTGCTTTTTTCGCGCTCTTTTTTATTGATTTTGAAGTTTTTTTCTTAGTTGCTGGCGTTTTAGGCCCCCTTTTTGTGCTAGCCGCTTTCTTTTTAGCGCCTTTTTTGGTATTTTTCTTTGTTTTTTTCGCCGGCATGGCTACTCCTTTATGGCCAAGATACTTAACCCTTTCGATTTATGGAAATTGATTATAACATAAAACTAACGTTTTTCCAAGCTTTTTATGCCTATCCCGACCCCGAATTGATGTATATTCGACTGTGTTAAAAATTATTTGAAAATAGCAAAATAAAGGTTGACATAGCTGTGCTTATTTTAATACATAGCCCCCTGAAAATAGTGAAGCGCTATCAATGGAAGAAACGACGCTTAATAAAAAATAATTACAGCAAAACAAGATGAGACATGACAGAGAAGCCCTGCTTAGAAACATAAGCGCGCCTGCGATTATGTCCAACGGATTGATAAGTATTTTAAAATTTACTAAGCGCAAATAAGTAATTTGAGTATGCAGATTAATCACAATCAAGCTTTTACTTTTCTTAAAAAAAAATCCAGTTTTGAGATTCTGGGGAAAATCTTATTAATAGTAGCTCTTTTATATTTGTTTATATTAGCCATAACGCTGTTGGGCCATTCTTTTAAATTGATGGGGCGTGGATTTGCCGAATCAATTTTTAACGCCACGGCAAATCCGATCGTGGGTCTGTTTATCGGAATTCTTGCTACCGCCATTATACAATCCTCGTCAACGTCAACTTCAATAGTTGTCGGCCTGGTTGGCACGGGCGTTTTATCTATAGAGAGCGCTGTGCCATTGCTGATGGGGGCCAATATTGGTACTACGGTAACAAATACAATGGTATCTCTTGCTCATTTATCCAATAAGGATGAATTTAGAAAGGCCTTTGCCGGCTCTACCGTACATGATTTTTTCAATATCTGTTCAGTAATAGTACTTTTACCGCTTGAAGTATATTTCGGCATTATATCGAAATCCGCTGTGGCCGTACAAAGGTTTACTTTTGGTTTTTCAGGATTGAAATTTACTTCTCCGATAGCGGCCATCTCAAAGCCGGTAGCCAAGCAGATAGCCCACCTTTTGGGTGATATCGGCTGGCTTACTGCGATTATTTCAATATTACTATTGTTTATTGCTCTGCGCTATATTGTGAAAGTCTTAAAATCGTTAGTGTTGACAAGAGTCGAGAGTTTTTTTCAGCGCTATGTATTTCGTACGCCGATTCTTGGATTCGTGCTTGGAATTGCCATTACCGTCATGGTTCAATCTTCATCTATAACAACATCACTAATCATACCCCTGATCGGCGCCGGAGTAATCAACATTTATCAGATGTTTCCCTATGTTCTTGGTTCTAATATTGGGACTACGGTTACGGCTTTTCTAGCTTCATTTGCCGTTGGTTCTCCCCAGGCAGTAACTATCGCTTTCTCACATCTGTTATTTAATGTTTATGGTATTGTTATATTCTGGCCCTTAAAGAAGATCCCCATTTTTCTTGCCCAGAAACTGGCCGAATATGTCCAGGAGGCGCGTATTATCGCTATTATTTATATCGTATTAACTTTTTTTGTTTTGCCGGGCGTATTTATTTATATTTTAAGGTAGGATACAGATATGTTTGAAAAGTTTAAAAGTTTATTCGCGCCGCATAACTTGCTTGAAAATGCGTATGACACAACGCTGGTAATGTTAGAGTCCGATTTCAAAATGTATGAAGCTGCTCAAAGCAGTCTTCGCGAATCAGATACCGCGGAATTATCGTTTGACGTTAGGAAAATGGACCGAATGGTTAACAAGTATGAACGTGAAGTGCGGCGCAATGTTCTCACGCATCTAACGGTAGCGGGCACGGTCAATCTTGTGCCGGGTCTCGTTCTGGTTTCAATAGTAGTGGATGTCGAAAGAATCGGAGACTACACAAAAAACATTGTCGAATTGGCGCGGCGGCACCCGCAAAGATTGTCAGGGGGCGTTTATGAGGATTCTTTGCAGGAGGTTGAGTCTAGCATTCGAGGCCATTTTAAGAAAACCTACGATGTACTGAAAGACCAGGACAAAAAAGTTGCACGCTCAATTATGGATTCCGAACCTAAAATCAGCAAACTTAGCAATAATATCGTTGACGATCTGCTTTCCAGGCCGGACGAAAATATCTCGAAAAGGGATGCTATAGCTGTGGCGCTTTACGCTCGATATCTTAAACGTATCAATGCTCATCTAACCAATGTAGCAAGCGTGCTTGTCAATCCTTTTCCGAGGATAGGATTCCGAGAAAAAAAAGACAAGTAGGCGTATTATAGCCGCCATCGCCGTAAAACGCGATTTTCGCTATGGCGCAATTCTTGATGTGTAAGGTGTGAAAATATTTATTTTTTTACAATTTTATAAATATCTACTGCCAGAAAAAAAACCCCGGCGCCGAAAATCGCCACCGAGGCCTTTATAAATAAATCATAGCTTTATTTTTTTGCTGTAAACAGACCCATTAAGTTGCCGTCAAGATCCGCAATACGGCCATGCCAGCCGATACCGGGGATCTCGGTTTTAGGATAAACTTGTTTGCCGCCCAGTCCAACAGCTTTCGCCAGGCTTGCCTCAATATCCTCTACCTCGACATAAGCGACCACGCTGTCTCCGGGAGTGAAATTATCGTTTTTCATAATTCCGCCGCCCGGCCCCGATTCGGGCTGGAAAAATATGTAATCATCTCCCATTTCGGTGTCGATTTTCCAGCCGAAGAGGTTTTTGTAAAATTCGCTTGCTTTTTTTGCGTCTTTCGCGGAAATCTCAAGGTGACATAAATTGTTGGCCATACCATCTCCTTTTTTGAAAATCAAACTTTAATGCGGGCCGGAATTTAAAGGGGCTGCGCGCACTTTAATAATACGAATTTTACGGCAATTGTTCCAATAATAATCTCATACCGGTTTCAATTTCAAGGGCTATTGGGGCCTCTGGCTTATTTTTCATGGACTGGCAATTGAATATCGTTTGAATTATTTATAAGGATAGCTAAAAGTTAGCTCGACAGAACCCGTTTTATGTAGTATAGATAAATATGATTGCCCGATTTGCGTGATCAACTAAGAAGAAAGGGGTTTTAAAATGGGTAAATCAAAAGACCGGCCCAAAAAAGAGCAGAAAAAGCCAAAGAAGGAAAAAAAGAAGATAGTATAGCCAGTTCGTTTTCTTTGAAAAATATGGAAATTTCCAGCCGCGTTCGAATTAGGATGGACGTTTATAACTAAATCGATTTCATCTAATCGAAAAAGAAAAGACTTTTCCTAAAATGATGCCGATGCCAAATAGCATTTATAGAATTCAGGCGCTCTTATAGCTATAGCGCGTCAAATATAACCTCTCCCATTATTGACCCGGCGGGCAAGCAGGGCATGGCGTTGGACCGGGGCCTCCCTTGAAAAAACCTACGAGAAACGTAACGTCCAATCCATTAAATGAACAGGAACTATTGACATCACCCGCAACGTACCAGCTGTCGCCCGGAGTGCATTGGCAAACATAGGAAGGCGGATCTCCGCCCTTAAAGTAATTTACCATAAATACTACATCAAGGCCATTGAGACTGCCGGAATTGTTGACGTCGCCCATAATGTAGTTGCATGAGGAGGAGCTGGTAAAAATCGTAAATGGAGCGTTAGATATGTCTTCGGCTGAATTTGATGAGCCGTCATAAGCTGCGATCTTTACATAAGCATTTGCCGTGGTATCCGAGGGAACAGTCCATATATAAAAGCCGTCATTTATTTCTCCGTTCGCGATTGCGATATAAGGTCCGGCCGGCCCGGTTATAGAGTATGAAATGTCAAGAAAAGAGACGCCCGTGTTATCATTTGCGTTCCAGACGATAGTTTGATTCGAAAAAGCCGCCCAGTTTTCTCCCCCATTTGGCGCAATAACAGAGACAGTTGGAGGAATGGTATCCAACTCACCAAAAATAGAGAACGGAGCGTTTGATATATCTTCCCCTGAATTTGATGAGATATCGTAAGCTACGACTTTCACATAAGCATTTGCAGTTGTATCCGGTGGAACAACCCACATATAATAACCGTCGTTTATTTCTCCATTAGAGATTGTCATATATGATCCGCTTGGGCCAGTTGTAGAATAAGATATATCAACAGAAGAGACACCTACATTGTCAACCGCGTTCCAAGTGATAATCTGGCTCGAATAAGCGGCCCAGTTTTCTCCGCCATTCGGCGTTAAAACAGAGACAGTCGGTGGTTCGGTATCAGGCGTTCCGCCAATAATACTGACATTTATGACTGTGTCGCTGAAAACAGGTACATTTGATAAGATTACCGAATCTGGAATACCGGATAAGGAATCCGGCTTATAAACCAGATTGTAAGTATTGGGCGGAATAAATATATCATAGAAGCCAATAGAATCTGTCTTGTTCCCGGATGCGAAAACGAAATCTCCGGTTGTAGCATTAAAAGAAAACAGATGAACATCCGGGAGCCCCGCTCCAGTAGAGTCAGTTACTATTCCCGAAACGTACATTCCCGTATCAAGCTGGGCAATAATGGAAGTATCGGAGGAAAAAACAAGGCTGTCGATAAGAGTGCCGGACAAGCGAACAGATTGGGGCGGTTCGATTTCCATATTATACAAGCCGTTAGATAAAATCATCTGGAAATAGCCTGACTGGTCCGTATAATCGTGGGGAGTAAAGAGCTTTAGCCCCGTATTATAATCCAGGACATCGAGATTAACATCGGGAATGCCGTCGCCTGCCGGATTCAACACGGTTCCCGAAAGTACATCGCCGAATTCCAATGTAAAATCCAGCGTTGTCGGGCCATTAACAACGACCCCATAAACAATTTGCGGCACAAGGCCGTCGCTGAATAAGGGCGTTACATTAATGTCATACGTGCCCGGCGGAACTAAAAAATCATAATAGCCGGCGCTATTTGTATTGTCTCCTGGTGTAATTAATCGTTCTCCCGTAAAGCTGTCGTCCGCGTCAAGATCTGCATCTACGACAGGTACGCCGCCTGGGCCCGTTACCGTGCCGGATACGTAATAGCCGCTTTCAAGAACGACATTTATTATGACATCCGATGTATCAACAATCACATCATACACTCTTTGAGGAAAATAAGGCGCGATAGGGCCGGCATTTCCACATAAAGTATCGAGCACGGGACGATATAACACCATATACGTCCCGGTGGGGACAAGAACATCATAAAAGCCGGCGGAATCGCTATCGTCTCCAGTAGTCGTTATTTGGGCGGTATCAGGAGTATTAAGGTCGTAAACATTCAAATCTATACAGTCTATCCCATTTCCGAGCGTATCCCTGATAAAACCTTTTATGAAAAAGCCGACAATGAGAGCCACATCAAGGGTTGTATCACTGCTGATAGTGAAATTCTGGATCCATTTCGGGCGCATGCCGGATGATGGCAAAGGATCAAAATAGATATCGTATGTCTCACCGGGTACCGCGGAGATAAGGTAAAATCCGTTGGCGTCTGTCGAATCAGAAGCGCCTCCAATCGCGTAGCCATTAAAGTACATCTGCACATAAACTGATTGCACGGGAAGGAAATCTACATCATCTACAACCGTTCCGGACAGCGTGAACGCTCCCGCGCTTCCGCCCCATAATCCCATGATTATAAAAATGGTTATAATTATGCCCCTCCCGATGCCGATTTTATTACCGGGCTTGATTGTCATTTCTTTCTCCTTGATTTCCTTGTCATTTTATAAACAGCATTTTTCTTGTTTTGTCTCCAAAAGACGTTTTTATCCTGTAAAAATATACGCCGCTTGATATATGATTACCGCGGCCGTCGGTACCATCCCAAATTACGGTATGATCGCCCGGGGCGTTTTCGCCCTCATTATAATTTCTCACAAATCTGCCAAGGCCGTCATATATAATTATCTCAATAGAGCTTTCTTTGAAGAGAAAATAATCTATCGAAGTGGTCCGGTTAAAAGGATTGGGCACGTTTTGTTTTAATAAAAAGCTGTTTGGCAAAGGCCCCGGTTGGTTTTGCATAATAAATATCATCGATGTATCCGCCGAGATTTCAAAATTGTTCAGATGCTGAGTCGAATAAGCTGTTCCCGGCGGTGGATTGAGCGTTATAGCGTATGCGCCTGTTTGCAATACGGCCAGGGCGCGGCCGCCGGCGTCTGTTGTGTTATGCGGAGTGAAAACCGGTACTGTAGTATCGGGGAGCATAAAGCTGAATTCGGCGTCCTTGACCATGCCCCCATTTCCATCGAAAACTAAGGCGTCAAATATGAAACCGCTTTCAAGCGCGATATCGCCCCAAATCGTATCGGCCACAAATGTAATGTCGGGTATCTTCAAAGCAACAAACCTTTCGCCCCTTGGCGGTATATAGACCAAATCAAATGTGCTAAGGGGGACCCTAATATCGTAAAAACCTAATGTGTCTGTATTTTTATCGGTTGAATAAATATAATTTCCAGCTACCGGGCTTATTAAATTGATTCCGATATCCGCGAGGCCGACACCGCCTGTGTCAGTAACCCTGCCGCTAAGATGGACCCGTTGAATTTCGCCCAATTGAAAATTAATAGTGGTATCGCTTGATATAATAACGCTATCCAGAATTACCCTGTCAAAAAGGGTCCCGGGCGGCGGTTGGACGCGTATAGTGTAAGTATCAGGAAGAACGGCGAAAGAAGCGATTCCGAGGCTGTCTGTTTTATCATTGGGAGTGAATATTTTTTCGCCGGTTCCGGGTAAAATAAAATCAAGATCAGCGCCGGTAATTGGATTATTAAGCGAATCGCGAACTACCGCCGTGAAGATAAAACCCGACGTTAATACCTGATTATATGTTAAATCTCCCGCTATGAGGAAGCTATCTATCGCTACTCCGACATAGCGCGATCCGGCTACAGGCTCAAATCTCAACTCAAATATACCGGCCGAAACGGCCACATTATAGAAACCGAGAGAATCGGTTTTGTTATTAGGGACATATAATTTATCGCCGGTTATCTGATCTCTCAATCCCACGCTAATATCCAGTATTCCCGCATTGGAAACATCTGCTACTGTTCCGGAAAAAAGAAACCCTTCGTTCAGCGTAACATTTAAGGTCGTATTGGTCTGGGCCATAAGGGAATCGATTTGCAAACCTATCCATCGCGAGCCCTGGGGAGGCTGGAAACGGATCCTGTAATTATCGGCTGGCACAACTATCCAGTACGCGCCCGTAAGGCTGTCCGAATTATCGTTGGGAGTATATATTCTTTCGCCGGTTGTTAGATTATCGGCGTCCAGATCAATCTCGCGGCTGACAGGATTTCCCAGAGTATCGCTAATGGTCCCTGAAATGACTACCCCGAAATCCAGCGTAACATTAAGCGTTAACGGCGCGCCGGATGTAAGATCGACATTGAAAAATTGTCTTCCAAGCAGATTTGATCCCAGAGGGGGAGCGAATGATATGTTATATATGCCGGGGAAAACGCAAACAGTGTAAAAACCGCTATTGTCAGTATTATCACCGGGCGTATAAAGCCTCTCCCCCGTAATAGCGTCATCAAAATCAAGATCCCCGCCTATAACGGGATTCCCGTTCGGGTCGGTAACAAAACCGGAAACGCATGGTATCTGCGCGAGCGTGTTGCTCACGAAAATAATAACGGCAATAGTTATCAAACAAAAAACGCTTACAAGATTTTTTTTAATAATAAAACACATAATTTTACAAATAGATTTGTAAATTGAGCCTATTTAAAATTGCGTTGTCGTTGCGCGGGGCAAATGCCTCGCCCGGCTTGAATATTGCCATTATCCATGAAAAATCCGCCCGCCCCCAAAGTTTATAAAATCCCAGTATAAAATCAAGCTCCCAACCAATATCCTCGCTGTTCGCGTTCGGGGCGCCGATAAGATCGCTTCTGAATTTATTGTCGGGGTAATCCTGCTTATATGTATGATAAATCACATCCGCCGACGTGTTATAGAAAGGACTTACGCCAGCGGCAAATGTTAGTATAATAAGATTGCTTAATTCGGGGTCTAAAAGCTCCCCGTAGTAAAGAACGGAATTGATCCGGCCTAAATAACCGACATTATCCTGATACCCGGTCTGGCGAAATTCATTAGACGTTTGATCCCCCCAGGTTTTGTCGCCGGAACCCTTCGCGTAAGATATTGTTACTGAAGGTGATAATTTTGAAATATTGGGAAAATAAGCCGCGCCCAAATCTACCGCGTTCGCTCTTTGCGATTTGCCTTTATCTTCGCCTTTTAAAATTGATAAATCCGCCCAGAGCCGGATTATATTATTTATTCTTCCATAATAACCAGCGCCATACCATACCGGTTCGCGGTTTCTGATTTCATCGCTGTCTTTGCGCGATAAATAGTAGAATTTTGCAGTGTTATATTTATTGGGCATCCACCTGGCCTGCCAGAAAATATCCGTCCATGTAACAAATTTGTCCTTGATTGACGATTTTCCGTTTATGTAAGCCGCCTCAAGGGCCAATTGATTCACGCCATAGTAATACGCTCTAACCGCATCGAGATACTCATCAAAAAGCCATTCTCTCGGTTCATCAAAATCTTGTCTGCCGATTTGGAGGGCTATTCCCTTGCCGCCAATATTACGGGCCAGCAGATACAGTTGAGTTATATCTGCCTCAAGATTATTATTGGGGAAATTGTTTCTATCGTCATTATAAAAATATGTTTTTCGTATTCTTACCTGGGCGAAAGCCTGGTAATTCTTGTTCAATATTCCCGCGGCCTGAAGCCTGATTTCCGGCTCCGTAATGCTGTTATCGATATTTATAGATTGCGACAAGTCGTAATCGGTTTTATTTTCCGTGTTTTGTTTGTATTTTACCCGGGCGAATATTTGGTCAGAAAGTATCAGATCGTTATTGCGGCTTCCCAATTGAGAGAGTCTCAAATCGGTGAAAAGCAAATCTTCCCTGGCTTCATAGAAACTGGCCGGTTCTACTATTCTTGTTTTTTTGTTGAGTATGATTTTCAATTCGTGTATCTCCAGCGTATCGGGCGGTTTGCCGTCAACAGAGATTTTGGTGATGGTTCCCTTTATTTTATCGCTATCTTTGATGTCCTTAAGCTTAATTTTGCCGGCTTCCCAGTGGTCTTTTCTTATTTTACAGCTGACCTGTATTCGCTGGCCGACCTTCAATGTCTCGATGTCGCCTTCAGAATCAGAGAACTGGGTTTCGTCATCGATTTCTATTTGAATTCCATAAATAGTGATAGTCTTCTTTTTAATATCGATATGCTGGATTTCACCCCTGAATTTCGGCCGCCGCTTTTGGGGAAGCTCCTCGATTTTGGAGGCGACAAAAACATCGTTTTCGGGGTCCCATTTTCCTTTTATCTCCAATGCGGGGACATCGTTGAAATTTAGCTTCATATAGCGAGGTTCCCCGGCAATGGCAAGGCTTGGAATTAGAACAAGGAAAATCAGAACCATAATTTCACACTTGAATTTTAAAATCAAACGCCTGGAAAAGTTATCTCTCATTTACACCTCTGTATTCTTTTGTCCCAAGGCAATTGAAGATTCCCGCAAAAGCTCCGGAGCCAGACTATGCCAGCGCGGCCTTAGAATATATAATGTCGCTAGCCTGAGAAGTGTTGCTGCTATCCACCAATGGGCTCTTGTTTTAATGTCATTATCAATTTGATTGTATCCCACTTTAAATGCCTCCAGTCCATTATCGATATTTGCGCCCGACTCGGGATGCTGTAGCTTTCTTAGGATCATATGGGCCGTAAAATTGCCATAATCAAGAGCCGGATCGGCAATGGCGATATTATCGCAGTCGATTAGAGTCGTTCTGTTTTCTGAATAAAGCACCTGCTTATCGTAAAAATCCCTATGCGAAACTACAGGTTTGTCCTTATCTTTGATTGTCGATTTTTTCAACGCGGCAAATGCCTTCTTGAACGGAATTTCAAATTTAGGAAACATATATCCCATTAACTCGATATTTCTATTAATGTTTCCCAATTCATTCTGCTTTGTATGGGTTTTGAGACCCTTCACATCGAGCGAGTGTAATTTTCGAAGTAATTTACCCGCAACCATACAGCTATTAGGTAATATAATGTTTTCTAATAAAAAATGCAATGATAATCCGGGGGCGTTTTCCATGAAGAGAGCCCCTAATTTTTCGTCGAATTTGTAGATTTCTGGTGTTGTTAATCCGTCTTCGGAGTCAAGATGAAAACCGTTTTCCTGAAGAATTTTGAAATTTTGGGCCGATCTCGAGGCCGCCGAGGGTCGCATGGCCTTTATTATCACCTTTTTATTGTCCTTGCCGCTTTGGTCTCGGTTTAAAGTATAACGGATAACGCACCGTTTTTCGAGCCGATATCCCAAAATCTCATAATGAGAAATTCCCAATTCCCCCTCGTTGTATATAGAGGACCCCAAAAGACTTGGAATAATCGATCCCTTTTTTAAAGCTAATAATTTCGCGAGGTTCGGGAGCTTGGCATCGAATGGAAAAATCGGCAAAATAAGACGCAGATCATCGAACATTATTACATTTCCGCTTGTATTACCGATATAATCCGGCCAGGGAGCGAAAGGCGCGAGCAGATGCCCGCAGACTAATCTTTTTCTTTCGCGGTCAATTTTTAAATTCTTGAGAGTAATTTCATATTGAATCGTTAATCCGCGGTCTTTGCGGGGGAAAACTCTTGTTACATGGAGATCGGACAATTTGAATATTCCCCCAAAAATAGTCTTGAGCTTTGGCTGGAGAAGATCGAGCATTGCCTCATCGTTGATGGCCAGAGCGAAGCCGCTATAATCGGAATGTATCCTCATGACAATATTGACCGGCACTCTTTTAATATCGCATTTGTTTTTTCGCGCCAGTCGCTTTCCAACCTGCGGAACGGCCCCACGGCAAGCTGAAACAAGCCGAACGCGGTCCAGAACGTTAAAAGTTTGCTTTCTACTCTTTTCCCTGATTTTTTTTCGTAGGCCTTTAAAAAATCAAGTTCAATATCAGACCTCCCGGAGAAGGTTCTATCCGAGCGGAAAAGTTTTAAATGCGCCAGGAAATTGCCAATATCCGCGATAACATCTCCGCAATGTGAGCGATCAAAATCAATAATTCCAGCCGAACCGCCTTGCATAATTACCTGCCCCGGATGGAAATCGCCATGAACGAACCCGGAACTATCGCCGGATGAAATCGGCAAAAGCCTATTGAGATCGTTGTAAATCGACTCAACAACAGTTTGCGTATCCGGGGAAATGCTTATCAGCATACCGACCGTTGATTTGGCCTCTCTTATAAATGAATCGATATTTCGCCTTGGCAAGTCCATTGGCCCATTGAGATGCAACAGGCTTAAAGCCTCTGCGGCCAATCGTAATGCCGCCATATTGCCGCTCTCCATTTCGCCTATAAGGGATTTTTCCCCGATGCTTTCCATTATGAACAGTTTTCGATCATGAAGATAACAAACAGGCTTGGCGATTATGAGTTCTTTTTGCGATAAAGAAAGCTGGTACAGCGATTTTTGAATATTGTAAACACTTTCGACGAGATCGTCCGCGTAAATCCTGATATATAAATTAATCGGCTCTATTTTATCGCTTGCGCGGTTTTTCGCCCTGCTATCGCATCTGAGAACAATACGGCGTTCGGGCTTATAACGCACGACCGTCATTTTAAGCTTGCTATCCGAGATGCGCCATTCTGGTTTGGGAAATTTATCGTAATGCCGGTAAAGAATCCGTTTAATTTTCTTTGGGTTCGATAGAATTCGCGCCCCGTCGATGACAGCATCGTTGGGGAAAAGATATATGATTGAATTGTGTTCCGGCATTATCAATATTGGGTCGATACTTTCAAAGCTGGTCCAGCGATGGGATCGTGCCTTGCTAACGCCGTCCGGAAAGTTTTCCGCCGTGAAAACTTTGGCATATAGCGGAAGCTCGGAATCCCCTGCAAAAATATTTTTGGACAATTTTATTTTATATGCTATAATACAATTCGTGTTTGGCTTATATCTTATATAGGAAACCATACAACCGCCAATTTCGGCTCCCGAATCTCGAAAATGACTTGCAAGTTTGTTTTTTATGGTATCAGGATTCAGCATTTTGGCAAGCCCTTTAAGCCGCTTATCAGCCGGGCTGGCCGGAACTAATTCCTGGTTTTTCTGATTGAATTTGAAATTCATCTGTTATCACTCAGGTATTCATTGCGCTCGAGGCGCCGCCGGCCGGCCATTCGGAATAGCCTGTCCTGTTGATTTCAGTAGATACGAATTTATAGAACTCGCCCTTATTGTTTAAAAGCTCCAAAGGCTCGCCCTGCTCTACTAAGCGGCCGTCGCGAATAAATATCGCCCAGTCCGCCAGCTCAAGGAAATTCAGCCTATGTGTGATAATAAACAGGGTATGGTCTCCTTTTAATTTCCGGAGCGCGTTTTTGGCTTCTTTTTCAGCGTGAATATCCAGTCCCGTAGCGGGCTCATCAAATATCATTATCGGGGAATCCCGAAGCGCGGCGCGCGCCAGAGTGATTCGCTGTCGCTGTCCTCCGGAGAGGGTCGATCCGCGCTCGCCGATAATGGTGTCATATCCATCGGAGAGCTGGTTGATGAACCCCTCCGCACCCGCGAAATTCGCCGCCCTTACTATCTCATCATGGGTCGCGCGGGGCCTGCCGAACGCGATATTTTCTGCGATTGTCATGCGGAAAAGAAAAATATCCTGTGTAAGGGTTGTTATGCGTTTCCGAAGGCTCTTGATTCTATATTCTGAAATTCTTTTGCCATCAACATAGATTTGGCCGCTTTGAAAGTCGTATAGTCGAAGCAGTAATTTCGCGATTGTCGATTTCCCCGCCCCTGTCGGGCCTATTACAACGGTTGTTTTGTTTGCCGGAATATCCAAATTCAGTTCTTTCAAAACTGGATCATTATTGGCGTATGAGAAGCCAACATTTTCAAATCGAATATTGCCCTTTATATGTCTGGCGGTAACGGCATCCTCGCGGTCTGCGACTTCGGGTTCGATTTCTAATATTTCCATAATCTTTTCGCCCCGAACGACTGCCTTGGCAATGCGCGCCGAAAGGTTTGCTGTCGTTCTTACTGGTCTATAGATACCTCGAAGGTAAGAGACAAATATCACGAGATCGCCGGGCGAGATGTTTCCGGCAAGGGCTTTGTAAGAACCGAAAAGCAAAACGAGCGCTGTTCCCACAGCCGATATGATATCAACTACTCTCGCGTAATTCGCCGCTAATTTAGTAGCTTTAAGCCCGGCTTTAAAATCTCTGCTTATTGATTTGCCTATTAGTTTATCGCGCCCTTTTTCCTGCGTGAAGACCTTAATCTGGCTTATGCCGGCCAATGTCTCTTCCATAGACGCCACCATTTTGCCGTATTTTTCTCTCTGTCGATTAGCCGCTGATTTTATTTCGCTTGAGAATTTGAGCGCGGCAAATATAAAAAACGGCATAACGCAAATTATTACAAGAGTAAGCTGCCAGTCCAAGAGAAACGCCACTGTGAGCATGCCAATTATGATAACTAATTGTCCGAAAAGCCGGATAAGCGTTTCAACAAGCAGGTCCTGAAGAAGATTTATATCGCCGGTAAGCCGCGTCAAAAGCTCGCCGGTTTCACGGTAATCATGATAAGATTGCGGCAGTCTTTGGATATGCGAAAACAGTTGTAATCTGATAGCTGCGGTTACGCCATGTCCGGCGGTTTTGGCTAATATGCTTTGAGAATATTCCAGGAAACCGTTTAATATTGCCAGCGCAAGCACCGCTCCTGCCGCAATTAAAATAACGGTAATCGGCTCCAGCGCCAAAAGCGGAGCCAGAAAAGTATTATTCGAAACTTTTCCTGAACGCAGAACATAATCGAAAATAATTTTTAATGGCCAGGGCTTTAAAATAGTCATTATTGAAACGCCGAACAAAGCCAGGGCGCTAAGAACAAGCTTCATTTTGAATGGCTTCAGGTGATGGCCGAAAACTGATATCACACGCTTAAGGCTATGAAAATTAATTTGCGGCAGTTGATATTTTATTTTCATTATTTCTCTGCCTTGCAAACAGAAATAAGGCCGTTAATGGTTTTTAAAATCAAGCCGGTTCGCTGGCTCCAGGTATGTTTATGCCTGGCCTCAATTAAGGCCCGTTCTCCAAGCCGATGTCTGAGCTTGGGGTCTTTTCCAAGCCTGACCAGAGTTTTTTCCAAAGAAACGCGGTCGCCGGGATGGACCAGCAAGGCCGTTCTCTCGTTTGTTAGAATAGTGGCAAGCTGGCCTATTTTTGACGCTACAATTGCTTTACCGGCGGCCATATATTCAAAGACCTTCAAAGATGAAAAATAATAATTATCTATCATCGGATACGGAGCAACTAAAACATCGGCCTTTTGCAGCATACCCGGAATGTCATTGTATTCGACGGCGCCGGTGAATGTTACCTTGTTTTTCAATCCGAGTTTATCGCATCTTTGCTCAAGCTTTTCCTGATGCTTTTTGTTTTCGCCAATTATCAAGAGACGGCATTTGTCGATTTGTCCGGTTAGCTCTGCAAAGGCATCTATTAAAATTTCAACTCCGTGCCAGGGTTTTAGACTGCCCAGAAACCCGACCGTAAATTCATCTTTTAAGGAGCTATCGTTGCCCGAAACGGATATTGGGGCGAAATGATCGACCCGGACGCCATTTGGCACCACCAAAACACGAGCCTTATTTGATTTATTTTTTATATAATTTTTTAGCTCGTTGGAAACCGATATAATTCGATTGGAGCCGTCGAACAATGCCTTTTCAATAGCCGATGCCACTTCGCCGAAAATAAGTTGGCGGTATTTTGAAGCTTCATCAATCAATGGCGCGTTCACTTCCAGTATATGAGGAATATTATGTTTTCGCGCGAAGCTTAATCCTACGGCACAGAAAAGGGAATACCTTTCGTAAATAACATCGAACCTGTCTTTTGAAAAAACATCTTCAAGCAGTTCTTCGATATATTTGTTGCGATAGATATCGGCGTATTCGGACTTCATTCTATCATTTTTGGGAAAATCCTTGAAAAGCGAGGCGTTAGCCGAATTCCCAATAGCGGGCAGGCCATAAGCTTTATATGGCAAACTTATCATATTTTTTTCGGCGTCGCGCGCCACTACAGTAACAGCGCAATTTTTACTCGCAAAACAGGTAACGATCTCGCGCATGTGGATTGAGCCGCCCTTAGTTCCCCAGAATGGAATTCCAGAGTCGGCGCATAGATACAGTATTTTCAAGTTATCGTTATTCATTTTTGGTTTTAGATATTGTAATTTTAGAGGTTCCTTTTATAGGTTCATTATTTACGCTTTGGATAAACAGCGTCTTTAACACCCCGACGCTTTTAGTTATATCAAAGAATTCATTTGCTTTTTTGTGGCCCGCTTTCGCAAAATCCTCGCGAAGTTTCGCCGATGACAGCAAACGCTTAAGTTCAAGAAATAAATTATCGGGGTTATCCGGCCCGACAAGTATTCCGTTTACATTCGAATCTATTATTTCCGGTATCCCGGAAATGTTTGTTGAAATAACCGGAAGGCCGCAGGCTAATGCTTCAAGCAAGACAGTTGGCAAAGCGTCCTGATTGCCGTCTTCGGCGACTGTGCAGGGAAGGCACATCAAAGTTGCCCTATACATCAGATTGATAATCTCATCTTGCGTTTTGGGGCCGAGAAATTCAACGGTATCATCAAGTTCTAATTCTCTTTGCAATGAATACAGGCTTTCCACTTCGGAGCCATCACCCGCAATCAAACATTTGAAGCTGACGCCATTATCTTTTAATAGGCGGCAGGCGTTGAGAAGCGTATCAAACCCCTTTTTGGGCACAAGCCTTCCCACGCCAAGTATGACATTATGTTCGCGCTTGATATCCGACGGGGGCTTGAGCTTGTCAATTTTTACGCCATTGTAAATAACTTTGATTTTATCTTTTTCCAAATCGGGATTGTGGCCCGAAAGAAATTGGCGGTTATAATTTGTGACCGTAACGACAAATTTCGCGTTATGAAGTTTTTCCCGAAGCAGGTGTTCCTCCATATCATAAACATATATATCTTTCGCGTGCGCCGTAAAGCTGAATGGAACAGATGACAATCTTCCCGAAAAATACGCGATCGTACTTGGCAAGCTGGCAAAATGAGCGTGAAGATGGCCTATGCCAAGTTCAATCGCTTTCGCCCCGACCCAGGCGCTCCAGAGAACATATTCCATCATTTTGGCATCATTGGCGCTTAACGCCTTATCGAATAAAGACCAGAATTTTTCGCGATTGGCGCCAAGTTGCGGCCAAATATTCCCAAGCCAGCTAACCCATTTTTTTGTGTCGAGATCTTCGAGATAAAATACCCGGGCTTTCAGGTCCGATACCTGAGGATGAAATTTTCCCTCATTCGGCTTTTTTAATGAGAATATGACAACTTCAATCCCTTGCCGCTCGAGTTCGAGTATTTCATTGAGGATAAACGTTTCCGACAGCCGTGGAAACATTTTGACGACATACCCGATTTTTGAATTTTCTTTACGCAAACTCACATCTCTAACCTTTTATTGTTGTTTTAATTTTTACAAATAATTTCGCCATAATATCCACCATATATTGTATCCCGTTTTGTCGAAACAATTCGCGGTTGGAGTCTGCATTGTATTGCTTTTCATTATTGTTTAATATATCCGTAATTTTTTTCAAAAGTGATTCGGGCGAAACATCGTCGGGATGAAGAAACTCCGCGATTCCAAGCTCGGCGAGCCTTCTTGCCCGCAGTAGCTGTTCATTGCGGAATTTTATTCTCGGTATGAACAACGCCTTTTTCCCGCGGCTAATTACATCGGTAACGGTGTTATAACCGGCAGTGGAGACTACCAGATCACAGCGATCAAGAAAGGGGCGCAAATCGGGTACGAATTTTTCTATTTTAACGGGAAGATCTTTTGCCATGTCCGAATATTTATTCCAAAGCTCATCGGGGAAAAACGGACCGGTTATTATAACGCAGTCAAATGTAATCTCATTTTTGAAATTCTTCAAAAGTTTAAGCATATTTCCAATAATGTCCGCGCCCGCCCATTCTCCTCCGCCAATAGTTACCAAAACCGATTTGCGTTCGGTCTTAACATTTCCCGATTGTCTATTGTTGCTGGTTCTATTTTCATTATCAATAATATATCCGGCATAACTTGTCTTTTCCTTTATATCGGATGGGAATTTATATTTGCTAATAACATCAAAGAATTTTGGATTACCATAAATAATAATAGATGTGTAAAATGCTTGCAACGCCTCGAAAATCTGTTTTCTCTCCCATAACGGTATAACAAATGAGGGATCATCGATTATATCGCGAAGCCCGAGGATAGTAGTAATGTCCGATTTGTTTTCTTTAATCAATTTTAACGCCGGCAGCAATTCGCCTTTCATGCCTATGGGAGAATGATCCACTATAAATATGTGGGGATCAAAATCTTTTAGAGTATCAATTATTATTTCTTTTCGATTGTTTATGATCTGCTTGAATGATTTACCGGGCCTTTGGGATTCATATTGTTCGGCGCCGATTTTACGAACGGGCGGCAGTTCGACACAGCTAAAATTAGGTGGAGCGATCAATGAAGTTGTGAGTGTGGAGCCGGTAACAAGCTTAATTTCAACATCGGCATAAGCGGCTTTCAGCCCCCGGGCGATTTTTAAATTGCGCTGAATGTGCCCAAGCCCCAACGTATCATGGGAGTACATTAGGACGCGAATTCCCCGGCCCGTTTCCGCGTTAATACAATCAGGAATGCTGGGTTTTATTTTTTTGTTTACCGTAATGTTTTCCTGCTTTCAGCCCATAGAAAGTTTTTACATTTGTCCCATGCTCGAATAATTAAAGCCATATCTTTTCAAAAGCTCAGGGGCGAGAATATTCCGCGCGTCCACAATGTTTTTATTTCGCATTGATTCCCCCATGCGCTTCCAATCAAGGGTTTGAAATTCCGGCCATTCGGTTAAGATCAGAATGCAGTCAGCCCCTATTGCCGTATTATATAGATCGGCAGTTCTCTTCAGCCCCCGGACAATCTCTTTATTGTAGCCGTCGGCGGCCGGATCGAAGGCTATAATTTCCGCGCCCTTTTCAGCAAGCTTTTCTAAAATCGGTATCGCGGGAGAGTCCCGCAGATCGCTTGTGTTCGCCTTGAATGTCAGGCCAAGCGCGCCTATTTTCGCGCCTTTAATATTGCCAACCAGCGCGTCAACTTTTGATACTACATGATCGAACTGGCGCTGGTTCGCCTCCTTGACCGCCTTGGGGATTAAAAGAGATACCCCCAGCGAATCAGCCAGTCCCATAAATTCCTGCAAATCTTTGGGAAGGCACGAGCCGCCCCATCCCGGGCCGGGATTCAAAAACTCCTGTCCGATCCTCGGATCGGCTCCGATTATGTGAGCAACTTCCATTGTATCTATGCCAACAGTATCACAAAACCGGGCAAGCTCATTGACAAAACCGATCTTTGTTGCCAGGAAGACATTGGACGCGTATTTGATCATTTCCGCCGTTTCATTATTTGTAGTGAACATAGGAACCGGATGATTCATCCCCATTTTGTATATATGGGCGATGGCCTCAACGGCTTCATTCGAATCGCCTCCGATTACAATCCGATGAGGATTGAAGAAATCATAAACCGCGGACCCTTCACGGAGAAACTCCGGATTATTTATTACAGCGATATCGGGGCTTGCCCCATTTTGTGAAAAAACGTCTTTTAATTTATTGGCGGTGCCGATCGGTACCGTGCTCTTTAAAACTAAAATTTGGCCGGACTTCATTTTTTTTGAAAGAAGTTCTACGATCTCATTCAACGCCGAAAGATCAGCCCGCCCCCCGTTTGATGACGGTGTTCCGACCGTAAGAAAAATGGCCTTTGTTCCTTCAATGGAGTTTTCCAGATCGGATTCAAAGGACAATCTATTGGATGAAAGCCCGCTTTGAATTAACGCCTCTAATTCGCCTTCGAAAAATGGAATATGTCCCGAACGCAAAATCGCAAGCTTTTCGGCGTCTTTTTCAACACAGGCAACCTGATGGCCGAATTTTGCGAATCCGGCCGCCGTAACTATCCCCACAAAACCGGCTCCGATAACGCATATCTTCTCTCCCTTCATCGGCCCCGATAAGGGAGCAGGATTATTCAGGTCTTGATGATTATGATTTTTTCCATTATTACTGTAATTTTGTCCTGATTTACTCATAAATTAGTCCTTCTTAATAGAACTCACGAAAAACTTTTTTCCTGATCCAAAACTTTTTCAAATCCATCTGCCAAATAACAACACCTTGCTCGCATCCATGTTAATTGAAAGTAATTATCAATAACCGTGCCGGCCCGGATCTATTTTTATCAACATTTAATCCATTACATATCAATAGATTATGTTTCGTAATGGTTTTTGGGGCGGCGAACAAACGGTTCATTTAAACCAACCGGTTTATTTAACTAATTTTAATTTCTTTCGCTATTGAATATTTCCTGATTCGATACCGTAATGCTTCACGTCCGATTTGAAGTTTCCGGGCCGTTTCACTTACATTGCCTTTTGAGGATATTAAGGCTTGAAGAATAACCTCTTTTTCTATCGAATCAAGGCTTATTCCATCCGGTGGGAAATCAATTTTAATACCGGTATTTTTGTCAACGATAAGCCGCGGATTTTTACTTCGCGCCAACCCCAAATCTTCGATTGTGATATCGGTCTCTTCGGATAGAAAAGTGGCTCTTTCGATACACTGGTTTAATTCCCGGACATTTCCCGGCCAATGATAAGACAAAAGCGTTGTTTCAGCCTCCGGAATCAGCCGTTTTTCAACATTATATTTATGGCGGTATTTATCTAAAAACAGTTTCGCCAGCGGTAAAATATCCTCTTTTCTTTCTCGAAGAGGCGGGAGCATGATTTTGAGATGGTTAAGCCTGTGATAAAGATCCTCCCTGAAGAACTCTTTATCTTTCAAGTCCCGGTTCGTGGCGGCCATCACTCTGACATTTATTGATAAATCCCTCAGTCCGCCGACATGTCTTATTGTTTTGTTTTCAATTGCCTGGAGAATTTTTACCTGGGCTTCAGGGTTAAGGTCGCCGATTTCGTTTAAAAATACGACTCCGCCGTCGGCCGCCTCAAAAAGCCCTCTTTTTGATTTTTGCGCCCCGGTAAAGGCGCCTTTTTCATATCCGAAAAGCTCCGCTTCCTCCAAACCGCGGGGAAGGCCGGAGCAATTGACCTCGACAAACGGCTGGTCGGCAAGTTTGCTGTTGTAATGTATATGGCGGGCGATAAGGTCTTTTCCTGTCCCTGTCTTGCCAAGGATTAGCACAGGAGGGTAGTCTGATGTTTTGGGGAGATCCATAGAAACAATTTTATCTATTACTTCGGATGCCTTTTTCATCATTGGCGAATGGCAAATAAGAAAATCCTCGGTAGTTTTTTCGGCTTCCCTGTTTTGATAATATGATACCGTATGTTTCAGGCGGGCGCTTGCTATGGCCCTGTCGACGGCCAGCGCCAATTCCTCAATATCAATCGGTTTTCTGAGAAAATCACTCGCGCCGGAACGCATCGCCTCAATCGCGGAAGCAATCGTTCCGAACCCCGTAATCACAATGATAGAAATTTCAGGCTCCTGCTTGCGGACTATTTTCATAGCGTCGAAACCGGACATTCCGGGCAATTGCAGGTCCATCAAAATCATTTCAGTCGGTACTTTTTCTATAATCTTCAATCCTTCTTCGGCGGTCGAAACGGTTACACAATCATGGCCCTTGCTCGTTAAAGACCTCGACAATGATTTGGCCAGAAGGACCTCGTCTTCAATTATTAATATTTGCGCCAAAACTAAATCTCCGATTTAATCATTTTCTACTCGCAAGGGAAGACGAATTGTTACGATAGCGCCTTCTCCCGACTTACTGGTAAGTTTAATGTCTCCGGAATGCATATCAACAATTTTTTTGGCCTGGGCGAGCCCAAGGCCCGTTCCGCCGTCCTTACTTGTCATAAAAGCCCTGAAAAGTTTCGGTTGCAGGTCCTCAGGTACGCCTGAACCATCGTCGGCGATTTTTATCTCCACAAAACTGCTGCCATCTTCCGAAACAGGTAAAGCGGTTTCAATCGAGATAGTACCGTTTCCGTCAACCGCCTCAAAAGCGTTGGCGGCTATGGCGGAAATAGCCTGTTCGATTAATATGAGATCAGCCTGAATTAATGGGAGATTATCCGACATTCGCCACAAGAGTTTGGTGTTGTTTCCCGCAAAAGATTTTCGGGCAATCTCAACCGATTCTCTTACAGCCTGATTTATATCGACCGGCTCCAATTGCGGCTCAAGCGGGCGGGCAAACTCAAGAAGCCGTTTCAGCCAGGCATCAAGCCGATCTATTGTTTCAATAATTTCTGTTAACGACTCAACCGTATCCGTGTCGAGGGAGGGCGACTCCTTTATTATTATCTGGGTGGCGGCCCTGATTCCCGCGAGAGGGTTTCTGATATTATGCGATGCGTAAGCCGCTAATTCACCCATAGCGGCTGAACGTTCATGGGCGGCTAACTTCTGCCGGGAAATTTTCAATGAGCGCGTCATCCTGTTTATTGAGTCCGCTAACTGGCTCCATTCGTTTTGACCGGCAAAATCTATATGAAGATCAAGGTCGCCGCCACTTATGGCCCTTGCGGCTCTGTTCAGCTCATCTATGGGCTTGACAAGCCATTTTTGCGACAAAGCTACCAGCGCGACAAATTGAATCAAAGCCAGCGTCACGGTCGCGCCAACCACCCATATCACATTTCTGCCCGCTCCGGACGTCGCCTTCAATAATCGGGAACGCTGTTGGCCGTAATAACGGTTTAACGCCGCCACATCATCGGCGACCTCATCGCCTATTTCTCTTAAGCGCGCCCTTGATTCGGGAATTGCGGAACTTGATAAATTCTTCTGCCCTTTTTCAAAATATTTTCTCATTAACCAGACAAGCTCAAATTGCGTTTCCTGAAGGCCTTCGATGAGATCAACTTCCGTTTCGGTAATTGAATTGGATTTTAATTCTTTAATCAGCGACTCGGTTTGAATTTGAATATCATTAAATTCGGTTTCGGCTTTGTTTTCACCAATAATAAAATCGTAAGCGAAATTGATCTGCCTCTGAGTATTAGCTCTTAGCGTTTCCGCTTTGATGTTTTGAGCGTGTGTTTCCGCGAGCTCACTGGCGGCACCCTTCCAGCCGGCTATGGCTGTCAGGCTGTAAAGGCCGGTCAGAAACAACAGGACTATCATTATCCCGTATATCAAAAGAAGTTTTAATCGTATTTTCATCGTAATTTTAACCCGCGGCCCTGCTTAATTGTTGCAGAGTATGAACGGCCTTAAATGTCCGCCTCATATTTTTTGACCCATAGCGAATAGAAATAAATTCCTATGGCCGAAGCAAAGCCTATTGCCGCGAATGGGTACCATAGTTTGTAAGGATTGTAAGTTTTCCATAATAAATTTGTAGCTTCTACCGCGCTGATTCCGAGATGTTCCTGCAATTTTATCATGGCTTCGGGACGAGATATGGCTTCGGTAATATTATAATTTTCGGATAAATATCTGATGGCCAGGTTGGCCTTGTCGCCCATCTTATCGTAAATATTGCCCGCCAGAAACGAGCCGTATGCCCATCCTATAGCCACTGGCATATTGGCGTAGCCCATATACAGGGCCTTCTCGCCGTCGGGAGCTAAGACTCCAAGATATTCGTTCATTTTTGGAGAGGCCAGCATCTCGCCTACTGAAAAGCAAAGTATGCCCAGGATACACATATATCCATACATTGAAAAGCCCGCGACAACCAGTCCTACCGACGATATGGTTATCCCGATTAATATGGAATGGACCCGCCTCATCCTTGCCACAATCCAGGAGGCTAAAACGACAAACAGAATAATAAGTCCGGCATTGGCGTTTATTAGCCATTCTTGAGTTATTTGCGTTCCCCGCGCTGTCTCAACGGTGAAAATTGATGGCAAGTGAAATTGCGCGACGATCATAGACGAGTCGACCCAATCCACGATAAAATTAGGAAGCAAATCGAACAACTGCATAAACATTAGCCAAAAACCCGACATAATGAGAATGAAAACGGCAAGCCTCGGCTTTATAATGTTTTTCAGAGTGGTTTTCGCCACATTTAGAACTCCGCCGCTTTGATCGATTTCCGACGGAACCTCTTTGTAAGTGAGGAGCATTAAGAAATTAAGCGATACGATAACCGCGCACCCATAAAAAACCGTGGGCCAGGACCAGCCGTAAAGAAAATGCGCAAGGGGCGGCCCAAGGAATCCGCCTATATTAACCAGCATGTAAAACATGCCCCAGCCAATAGAGGAATTTTTCTTGTTTAGAGTCTTTACCAAAGTTCCCTGTATTCCGGGCTTGAATATTGCGGTGCCTGCCGCCAAAATGGAACATCCCATAAGGAATGGCCAGAATTCTCTTTGAGTGGCCATCATTAAATAACCAGTCATTTTAATAGCGATTGATACGGCGATTGTTTTCTTGTAACCGTATCTGTCGGCGAACCCGCCTGAAAAGACAGGCACAAGCGATTGGATCAAGGCCCAGACCATAAAAATAGTGCCTTTATCTATCTGCGTAAAATGAAGGCCGTTAACCTCGTCCGCCTGCGCGATATAGATCGGAATTACGACTCTTACCCCGTAATAAGCAAGCCGTTCGAGCATTTCCATGATGTTGACCATCCAGAACGCTCTTTTAAATTCGCTAATTTGCCTGAAAAGTCCTTCTTTTGGCTGAGACATGGTTGAATTGCTGTTTTCCATACGATTCCCTATTGTTTTTATTTTAATGTTATAAGATATAATAAAAGTGTGATTTTACAAGGATATAAAGCGTTAAAACAATCGAGTTTCCAATTATTGAAAAAAATTCGATTTTAAAATCATCGAGAATGTTTTAATATGCTTAGCATTGCATGAAATTCGGGCCAAGAATTCGTAGACAGGAGAAACGCGAATGAAATTGTTAATAATTGGATCTGTAGCGATAGATACCGTTGAAACGCCGTTTGGGATAGCGGAAAATGCCCTGGGAGGGTCGGCGACGTTCGCTTCCATCGCGGCATCATACTTTGCTAAGGCAGGGATCGTCGCCGTGGTGGGGCATGACTTTGAACAAAAGCACATTAACTTGTTGAAACGCAAGGGAGTAAATCTCGAAGGGCTTCAGGTTGACAAAGCTAAGAAGACTTTTCATTGGTCCGGTTATTATGAAGGCGATATGAACGTTGCCCATACAAGGACAACCTGTCTCAATGCTTTTGAGTCTTTTGTTCCGGTAATCCCCGATTCGTACCGCGATACGCCGTTTGTAATGTTAGGAAATATACATCCGGCGTTACAGCTTGAGGTTTTATCGCAGATGAAAAAAACACGCTTAGTGATGTGCGACACAATGAATTTTTGGATCGACAGCGAACCCGAACTACTCGAAAAAGTCTTTCGGAAATCCGATGTGATATGCATCAATGACGGCGAGGCCTGCCAGTTTACCGGCAAATCGTCGCTGCCCGCGGCGGCGAAGGAACTTCTGAAGCTCGGCCCTAAGTACGTCATAATAAAAAAAGGAGCGCACGGCGTATTGCTATTCGGAAGGAAAAGTTTTTTTGCGCTGCCAGGTATTCCGCTTTTGACAGTAAAAGATCCTACCGGCGCCGGAGACACATTCGCGGGGGGAACATTCGGTTATCTTGCCAAAACAGGTCGAATAAGCGAGGACTCTTTCCGCCGCGCGCTTGTCGCGGGTACGGTCATGGCATCTTATTGCGTAGAGGATTTTAGCTGCAAAAAAACAAGCAGCCTGAAACCGGTTGATATAAACGCGAGGGCCCAAAAGCTTAAAGAATTTGCCCGGATACCCAGTTTGAGATTAATTCGATAATTCCGCGGCATCGGGCGGCCTCATCTGAGCTTTATTTGCCAAATCGAGCGGTCAGGGAATATTCCAGTAGGCATTCGGCATCCGGAAGGCTTGCCCTCTGGATTCCCGATCCATACGGATCCGAACGGATAAGAGATTTCGGGAATGACATCGTTTGGCTCTCTTGCGGTTATTTGTCGGGAGCGCGGGGCTCTCGACCTCCGGCTGATATTTTGTCCGGCGTCGGATTCTGCGGATCCGTTGGAAAATTACTTCCAACGCCGCATAAAAATCGTTATTATAATGCCGAATAATTATATTGTTCTATTGTAATTAAATGTGAGAAAAATAATATTTTTAAAATCGAGTTTTAATCGATTTTATTATTTTAGCGGCGGGGGGTTTTTTGGCCTTTTCACTTTCTTCCTTCAGTACCATTTGTTTTTTTTTGCCCCACCACTCCCCAATTTCCTTCCAAGAGTGGTATTTTTTTTAAAGGGAAAACCCCCCCCTTTGGGGCGGCCCGTTGGGGGGGGGCGTCATGGGGGTCAGGCGGCTTTGCCATGGTGGGGGGCGGGCGGACGGGGTGGTGGTCTGCGTGCCGTCTGTGGGTAGTGTGGTGTTGGGTGTGTGCCGGTGGTGTGTGCCGCGCTGGGGCCGGTGGCGGGTTTTCCGGCGGGGCGCCCCGCGGGCGCGCCCCTCCCCGGGGTGGACCGCGCGGCTGGCGCGGGGCGCCCGGGGCTTGGATCTGTCCCGCCCCCGGCACCATGCCCGAAACGAAGGGCAGCATGTCGCTCAGCGGAACGTATTCTCCACACGGCGCGAGATGCATCTTGTCGTAATGACCTACAATGTCGCCAGCGCGGT
>CAZKYQ010000011.1:31496-34315 GCA_964556975.1 uncultured Ignavibacteria bacterium | reverse complement strand
ATTCTGTTTCAAGTGCCATTCCACGACCTCGAACCCTAACGCCGGTTCCAATCTTGATTATTACGGCGTGCAGAATATCACGAATCCCGCCGCTCTTGAGATTGAGAGCGCCTTTTCCCGCACTTATACGCATCCCACCCTGACTTATTCAGGGAGGCACAGTATGGCTGATTCTTCCGCTTCATTCGGAACCGCAAACCGCCACGCCGAATGCGAGGATTGCCACGGCGTGCATTCCGTTCTGCAGGGAACCCATGACGGATCATCGAACCTTGTTTCCAACGCTCTGAAAGGCGCGTGGGGTGTTGAGCCGGCGGCATGGCCCACTCCGCCGACCCTATCGGATAACGGCAACGTTTTCGCCGCTCCGGCATCATATTCCAAGGTTGACCCGGCCCAGAAAGAATATCAAATCTGCCTTAAATGCCATTCTAATTACACGACATTACCTGCAGGAGCGCGGAATCTTGCGGAGGAAATCAACGCGAATTATCCGTCCAATCACGGAATTGTGCAACCGGGAGATAACGCGTATTGTGATTCATACACTATGAACGAGCCATGGGCGTCATCTGGAATCACCTGGTGTTCGGATTGCCACAGATCTTCCAATGCTGCCGATCCGGAAGGTCCGCATGGTTCGAACATGGAACATTTGCTCGTTGAAACGATAGTATCCAGTAACTCAATCGGTACGCCACTCTGTTATGTCTGTCATCTGGAAACCGTATATTGGACAGATGGAAACGCGGCCAACTGGAGCGGATTTATACACCACCCGTCCAATAAAACTAATCACAAGAATGCCAACGGCCTTGGTTGCTTTGCCTGCCATATGTGGGATTTTGCCACAACCAGCGGTTTAGGCGTAAATACCATTGACGATATAAACTTCGGAGAGATTTTTATCCATGGTCAAAACAAACGTTGGGTCTACGACGATTACAATGGAAACTCAGGTACGGGGCAGGCGGTGAAGGCATTCTTGAATGGCTATGTAGCAAATGCAGATCACTCGATAATTGGTGGATGGTGCGCCTCAGAGGTATGCCATCGTCATACCGAATCAATTGAGAGACGAGGACAATAGATTACCATGCGTGGTTCTCAAAAGCATTTAATCTCTGGACTTATCATGCCAGTGATAGCGGGCAAAAATCACGCGCCCAGTCTGACGAGCCTGCGCCATAATGTGGTGAGTCCGCGGAAATCCGAGGCGATATCAGATACGGATCAAGCTGTTGACGAGTTTGTCGATGTATATATCGGTAATGTCAAATACCCAAATTAAAGATGTCAATCTGAACCAGGAAAACTGGAAAAAATATGCCCAGATTAGATTAGCTGCAAATGAGAGAAATGAATTTTAGGACAGTAATCTACTCAATTGCGTTTGTGTTGTTGTGCTCGAAAATCGCTTTCCCTATTGATTATATGACAAACGGTACGTTCGATACAGATATTTCGGACTGGACCGAAAGTGTAACCAGACCTGACGGTACCAGAGCCTGGGACAATACGGTATACGGTAACGCATCAGGCTCCATCAGGTATAGAACGCTTTCCGGCTCACGTATTGAATATAAGTTAACTGATATATCCCCAACTTCTCTTGCAATAAACTCGACCGATTCGGTTACGATAAGTTTTTACTGGTACAAGACTGCGACTGACCTCGCGGCCGACCGAGCCGATATGACCGTTAATTTGATTTCTCCTCTGGGGGGGGCAACCGAAATCTGGTCGAATACGACCGCTCCAAATGCCGGGCAGGTATTAGATGGAAATTATCCTACAACAGATATTTCCAGCCTTTGCACAGACGATGGAATATACGAGATCGAACTTAGTATTTGGATGAAAACGCCAAGAAATAGCAACGGTTATGTCCAAGCGAACTTCGATGATATAATCCTTGATGTTTATACTGGAGGCGCGAATAACGCTCCAACAGTGACAGCCGGAGCAACGCAGGTTGTGCCTGATACGGTCAATCGATATGGTTCAAACACGACGGTGATATCAACCGACTTTAATGATACCGACCAGCCGGGCGTCGGAGCGTTCAATGTTACATTCAAGATCAGGGAACCGAATGACGTTACCGAGTTAACTCTTGTCAACAATCAGCCCAACGGCGGCGGCGGATTGACTATCACCGATAATGGCGGCGGCTCATATACCGCAAGCTATACTTATGACCCGGGGCCCGCTCAAACGCTTGGAGATTATGATTTATATTTCGAGGTAACCGACGGCACCGATAATGCCATTGACGCATACGCCGACAATCTCAACGAATTAACGATTGAAGAAGTTTTGCCTAATAATGCTCCCACGGTCGTAGCCGGAGCAACGCAGGTTGTACCTGATACGGTAAATAGGTATAGTACCAACACGACTGTGATATCAACCGACTTTAATGATACCGACCAGCCGGGCGTCGGAGCGTTCAATGTTACATTCAAGATCAGGGAACCGAATGACGTTACCGAGTTAACTCTTGTCAACAATCAGCCCAACGGCGGCGGCGGATTGACTATCACCGATAATGGCGGCGGCTCATATACCGCAAGCTATACTTATGACCCGGGGCCCGCTCAAACGCTTGGAGATTATGATTTATATTTCGAGGTAACCGACGGCACCGATAATGTTATAGATGATTACGCATCAAACACCGACGAGTTAACAATTGAAGAGGTACTGCCCAATAACGCTCCCACGGTTGTCGCCGGAGCTACGCAGGTTGTTCCCGATACGATCAATCGTTATGGTTCCAATACGACGGTGATATCGGCAAGTTTTAGCGATGCCGA
>CAZKYQ010000011.1:6196-31396 GCA_964556975.1 uncultured Ignavibacteria bacterium | reverse complement strand
CGGGAGGCTTATCTATTAGCGATGACGGCGGCGGTAATTACACGGCCAGTTATACGTATGATCCGGGGCCTGCTCAAACGCTTGGTTCATACGATCTCTATTTTGAAGTATCGGACGGCATTGCCAATGCCATTGATGCATATACAGACAACCTTGATGAGTTGGAAATTATTCAACAAGCTCCACCTACGGTATCTGCCGGCGCAACTCAAGTCGTTCCTGATACGGTCAATCGTTATGGTTCCAATACGACGGTGATATCGGCAAGTTTTAGCGATGCCGACGTTCCCGGTATCGGAGCATTCAATGTTACATTCAAGATCAGAGAGCCAAACAACAGCACCGAACTGACTCTTGTTAACAATCAGCCTAACGGATCGGGAGGCTTATCTATTAGCGATGACGGCGGCGGTAATTACACGGCCAGTTATACTTATGATCCAATTGATACTCAGACTCTGGGGATGTATGATTTATACTTTGAGGTTACAGATGGGTCGGATAACGCAATTGACGGCTATTCGCCGAATTCAAATGAACTTGAAATCAACGAAATTATCGCGAACGAAGCTCCTATAATCGTTGCCGGCACGACATCGGTTAATCCCGGCTCAATTGACAGATCCGGCGCCATAACAACCGATTTCAGCGCAACATTCACAGATGTTGACGACCCTGGTGCAAGTTCCTTTTACGTTACGTTCAGGGCACGATCCCAATATTTTGAAGAATTTTATTTTGTATCAGACGCTTATCAGCATGGGCAGAGCGGCATGGTAATTACCGACAACGGCGACAGTTCATATACGGCTACTATGGCCTGGGACCCTCCGGATAACGCGTACCTGGGTTATTACGACCTCTACTGTCTTGTTTCCGATGGAATCGCTTCGGTAATCGATTCGACTGAGAATAATCAGGATGAACTTCTTGTAACAAATGGCGGTGAAAACGCGCCTCCTGTCGTTCCCGCGGATAATGTTTTCGCGTCACCCGCGGGAGTTGAGCGGATAGGCGCTAACTCCGCAACATTTTCCGCTACGTTCACTGATAGCGACATTCCGGGCGTAAGCGCGTTTCAAGTTTCATTCAAGCTCAGATTACCCGACAATTCAAGCGAGCTGATCCTTGCAGATAATGTATTTGATGGCCAGGGCGGCGTAGCAATTGCTGATGGCGGAAGCGGCGTATACACGGCATCAATAAGCTGGGACCCCCCCGACGCTCAAACGCTGGGATTCTATGACATTAGTTTTCAGGTTAACGATGGCGCGGATACATCATACGACAGTTTTTCAAACAACTTGGATGAGCTCGAAATTTACGACGCTATAACAAATAACCCGCCGCTCATTGTAGCCGATACAACCTACGCTGTTCCTAATTCGGTAAATCGTGTCGGCTCCGAATATACTATGATCAGATCAGCATTCAGGGATGTCGATATGCCGGGCAGGGGCGCTTTTACGGTCACAATCAAAGTACGCGACCAGTTATTGGCAGAAGATACTCTGGTCAACGCCGCCAGGCATGGCGAACAGGGATTGCGCATTATCCATCAGTCGGGAGATGAATATGAGGCAACCGTATTATGGTATCCCCCTGATGGCCAAGCCACGGGCACCTATGACCTTTATTTCTATGTCGAAGATAATAGTGCGGCATCGGCAGTTGACGGCTTCGGCAATAACGCCGATGAGCTGACCGTTACGTCCACGTCAATTCTTGGCGACGGCAATATCCTAAGAAGAACAAACGACTCCGATAACTGCGGCGGACCAAATACCGCTTGCCATAATATTGCTAATCATCAAACATTTAATTGCCGGACCTGTCATACTCCTCATAGCACTAGCAACATATACATGGTTCGCGATTCGATTCAGACTCCGAATTCCGGGACGTTGCCTGTAATCTTCAAAACTCTGGGAATTGGCGATGCATTTAATCCCGATCCTTCTCCTGGCGATCCGACCTCCGGCGTATTGGCTGATTCTACAGACGGCGTATTTACAGGAGTTTGCGAAGTATGCCACACGACTACGGGACATCATAGAAATGACGGATCTCAGCCGCCGCCTAACCATAATGACGCGCTAGATTGCACGTCTTGCCATCCTCATACCGAAGGTTTTGCGGTTTCAGGCGGCGGCGAATCAAGCGGAGGGCAAGCCTGCGTATGCCATAGCTCGATTTTTGCCGGTATGGATAGTACTTCAATTAAGCACCGGCATATTTTGGCTGATACACAGCCCGATTATTCGCCGGGCGTAAGTGATATGTATGCCATCAAGAATTGTCTCACATGCCATGTTGACCATGATATATTTCGTGATGATTTAAACCCGGGCATAGGTCTGCGCGGTAAAAATCTACGTGTCGACTGGGCGACAGACCCTGTTCAGGGATCCGATACCGTTTTATCAAACAGCGATTATTCATCGGCTGGTATGGGCGGTATTTGTCTGTCCTGCCATGCAGAGCCAAGTTGTCTGGGATGCCACAGCGCGCATATAAATGGGCCGGGCGGACCTCCCATGACCACGTCTTCATTCGGACATACGCAATTAAACAAGCCCGAATATGACGCCGCTACGGCGACGCACAATTATGATGTGCCGTCAACCTATTCTTCAGACGGGTCCACCTTTAACTCCAATTGTTCAAAATGCCATGACGATAATATGGCCAAAAGTTATCAAAATTCGACATACAAGTTCAGTACTCATGGTTCGGATTACAGCCAAATTCTTGATCCGGTTGGGGTATCAGGGCCTTCCGATCCGTTAGAGGAAAAGTTTTGTTTCAAATGCCATTCAACGACATCAAATCCAAACGCAGGTTCCAACCTCGATTATTACGGGGTACAGAGCATAACAAATCAGGATGCTCTGGATTTGGAGGCCGTTTTTTCCCGTACTTACACTCATCCGACTGCAACCTATTCCGGACGTCATAGTACTGCTGATTCGGTATTGAGCCTTGGCGACGGCAATCGTCATGCCGAATGCGGCGACTGCCACAGCGTTCATGCCGCCCTGCAAGGCACGCATGACGGAACATCAAACCTTGTCTCCAATGCGCTTAAAGGCGCCTGGGGAGTGGAGCCAACATCGTGGCCGACTCCGGCCACGCCGACAGATAATGGAAACGTATTTACGGCGCCATCGGGATACACTAAGCTCGATCCTGCCGTGAGAGAGTGGCAGATATGCTTGAAGTGTCATTCAAACTATGTTACGCTTCCGTCTGGAAAAAGGAACCTCGCCGAAGAATTAAATCCAAATTATCCTTCGACGCACGGAATTGTAGAAGCCGGCACGAATTCATTCTGCAATACGACTACTATGAATGAGCCATGGGCTACGGCCAATGAGTTGGCGTCCGGACCAAATTCAGGGATTGTTTATTGTTCAGACTGCCACAGATCCGATACTCCTGCTGATCCCGAAGGGCCGCACGGCTCCAATAGCCAATATTTGTTAGTGGCAACAATAGTCTCAGACAACGTAAACGGGACGCCGCTCTGTGACGTTTGCCATATGGTTTCTGTATACTGGGGCCCCGGTAGCGGAACGCCCAGCGATTATGACGACCATCCTGCTACGCAGGGACAGCATAAGAAAGCCCCCGGGTGTTTTTCATGCCATATGCTGGATCATTCCAGTACGGCAGGATTGGGTTTGCCAACCGCGGATTGGCCCGGTGGTTTTGACGCGGTTACTCCATCACTGCCGCAAACTAGAGTTTGGATCCATGGCCAGAACAGAAAATGGGTATATAATGAGCAGGATGGATCGGCAGGCAGCCTGCAGCCCGTGGATAACTTTATCAATGGTTATATAGCCAACATGGATCATGGCGCAAACAGGTGCTGGACAGAGACCTGCAAGGTACACTCTAATAAGGCATACTAATTATAATTCCCATGCGGGCGCCAGAGATAATCAAACCTTCTTCTACACGTCAAACTTTTTTCTTAATCGCCATAATACTTCTTGTTCTGATAATATCAGCCATTATACCACAACAGGGAATTTCCGAAGAGCAGGTAATTGACTGGAAAAATACACTTGGCGAAAAATATTCTATAATAGAAAACCTGGGCTTAGATCGAATTTACCGTACGCCATTTTTTTTCATTGTTCTTGGATTATTTGCCATAAATCTGACGGCAGTAAATATAAAACGTTTCCGGCTTTTTTTTAATGTCAATAAAACAAAACTAAAGATAAAATATTTCGGATCGATTCTCTTCCACCTTTCAATTTTATTGATAATTATTGGAATCATAACAAATTACTTATATAAATTCAATGGCGTTTATAGCCTCACCGAGGGACAATCCGTCCGTGATGTCCAAGCCGATTATTTCAGGATTTTCAAAGGCCCTCTTTATGCCGGAGATTCCGGTCGGTTTAGCTTGAGACTTGATAAGGTGCATGATGATTTTAAAATAGGCGACGCTACAACAGAAGCGGCCGATATTCTATTTATGCCATCCGGCGTTAACCAGCATACTACATCGACAATTTTAACCAACAAACCGCTAAAATGGAAAAATCTCGAACTTCATTTCGGGCAGGTAACAGGCTATTCGCCTGAAATCACATTTTCTGATTCATCGGGTAATCAACTATTTAAAAGTTTCGTTCGTCTGGCAACGCGAAAGCTTGAAGGCAAAAAAGTATATTCTGATTACATTCTTTTACCGGACCATCAGTTGAAAATCGGGGTCGAATTTGTCCCCAATGATTCGAGTCAATTCTATATTAAAGTTGCCAATGAAACCGAATTGCTGTATGATGGCGTTTTAATTGAAGGTGATACCGCAAGATTCAGCGATTACGCGGTAACGATCCCGAGCCTTCGACGATGGTGCTATATTGACGTAGTCGAAAGCCCGTTTCTCTGGATGGTTTTTACCGGTTTCTGGACGGCGATTGCGGGATTGGTTATCGGTTTTATCCCAAGGCTTGTTGATCAGATGAAGGAAAGCAAATGAACGCGCTCGAATCGATATTTTTCTGGACTTCAGCCCTATTGCAGGCCTCTGCTTTTTTCATGGTTCTTTCTTCAATAATTTTCAAAAAAACAAAGACCTTCAGTATCGGCAAGACATTTTATTTCCTGTCCTTTTTGGCTTTAACTGTTTTTGGAATTATTAGATGGATTGAAACGGGGCATCCCCCTTTCGTAACGTTATTTGAATCAATGATAGCGGCCATCTGGTTTATGATGCTGCTGTATCATCTTTTCAGGCTGAAGTTCGATCAAATCTCTATTCTTATGCTGCCATTATCATTTATTTCGTTTTTGATGATGGGATGGGCATCATCGCTTTCGACAGATGCTTCTCCGCTTTCCGCGGCACTGAGTAACGTTTGGCTATTTATCCACGCGTCTTTTGCTACTTCAGGAGCCGCGGCGTTCTTGATTGCTGCCTCGCTGGCCGCCCTATATCTTATCGGGGAGGAAAAGATGAATGCGATGGAGTTCGCGGCAAAGAAAGTCCCGATATATAAAAATCTGCCGAATGAAACTAAGAATTTTATGATCTTCGGATTGATTTTATGGGGCGTAATGATAATCTCCGGTTCCATCTGGGCGCATATAGCCTGGGGAAGATACTGGGGCTGGGACCCTATTGAACTTTGGTCGTTAATAAGCTGGCTTTTATACGGACTGATATTGCACGCCCATCTGGGAATCGGCCTAAAGAAACGCGCTTTCTGCTGGGCAGTAATTATCGCGGCAATCACAATTGTTTTTTCGCTTTGGGGCGTTCATTATATCTATAAGACAATTCATACTTATGGATAATATGATGTTTCTATTTAGACAATACGCTTTAGCGTTCATTCTATTCATCTCATTTTTTTTCGTCCGTTGCGGACAACAACCTCTTACTGAAGCGGAGCTTTATAAGGCACCGCCGATTTTTTCGGGCGCTAAGACAATCATTGCCGAAAACGACACTTTAATGCCCGTTAATCTCCAGATATTCAAGGATACGCTTTTTGTCAGCTATAATCATCGTTCCGCAATTGACATATTTACTCCCGGACTTGATAAAATCGGTACAATCGATCTGACAGATCCCGAGCCGATTTTACCTACCTCATTTGCCATTACGGATTCCCAGATATTTGTTAGCGATCACGCCAAAAAAGTTATTGCAATATACGACCGCAAAGGCGCTTTTAAGGAATCGTTTGGCCTTCTACCCGATGGAATTACTCAGCTTTCTCCTTTCGATCTCACGCACTACGGCGGAGTTTTATACGTTTCTGATATCGGTCTGGGAAAAGTCCTCGCTATTTCTGTAACAAACGCGAAAGATATTACTGAAATAGGAGAATTGATCCTGAAAATACCTTCAGACACCACACAGACAATCGGTTTTCCGGCAAGTTTGGACATTACGTTCGACGGCCGGCTATTTGTTGGAGATGCCCAAAACGCTATTGTAAAAGTATTTACATGCGATGGCAGGCATATCTATAATTTCGATACTGTTCCTACCATGAAACCCTTTTCACCGATGGGGTTCGCCATGGATAGCCGGATCGATCCCTCAATGCAGGACACATCTTCGTTCGATCCAAGCGGAATTAGAAGTATGGGGCGAATTCATGTCGTTGATCCTAACAACAGCACAGTACATATATTTAACCCATTAGGAAAATATATTTCCTCATACGCGTTTAATGAGAAGTTGGTTAAGCCGTCGGATATAGCAATTGACCGCAAAAGAGGCAGGATATTTATCGCTGATCCCCAAGCCAGGCAGGTTTTTGTTTACATTTATAGGGGCAATTAAATGGGCATGATTCTTTTAATGGTAAACAATTACTTTCACGATCTATCCGTGGCTCTTTTGGCGGCAAATATATTCGCTGTATACTTCATTGGGAAGTTTCTCGATAAAAACCCGACCGGCGATAAAATAATCCCCATGCTTTTCAGAAAGCTGTCTAAGATCACATATTTTGCTTTTGCCTATATAATTATAGGAGGGGCGATCAGAGCGTATTTCTTTAATGATTTCGAATGGAACCCCGCTGTCGGAAAAGGCCAGGTAGCGGCCTTAATCATAAAGCATATAATCCTTGTTTCAATAACTTTGTTTGGATTAATTGTTCAAATCAGGTATCATAGAAAATATGGCCGATCAGAGTAAAAAGATAATTTTCGCTACGCCCCCCTACCATTGCGGGGTAGTCGAAGTCGCCGGAAGCTGGCCGCCGCTTGGTTTTTTATATCTTGGAGCGCAGGCAAAAAAAGCAGGATGGACCGCCGAAGTTTATGACGCGATGACTCTTCGATATAATTACAAAGATATCCGAAAAAAACTTGAAAAAAGCGCCTACGATGTTTTCGCGGCTACAGCAATCACGCCCACTTTCCCGGATGCCGCCAAAATGTGCAGATTGGCTAAGCAAGTAAATCCGAATTGCGTAACGATTATAGGGGGCGTTCATCCGACATTTTGTTATGAAGAAATATTTGAAGACCCGGATTCTGGAATTGATTATATCCTTTATGGAGAAGGAGAAATTCCGCTTTATAAATTCCTGTCAAATTTCGACGATATAGAAACCCGCAACCAATCGCCAAATCTTATTTATATAGAGAATGGGAATATAATCAAGAACAACGAGGTCGCGTTTATCGACGACCTGGATTCCCTGCCGGTTTCCTGGGAGCTTCTGAATTGGAACAATTACGAATATTATGTAATCCCGGATTCAACGCTTGGATCTATTTCAACTTCACGGGGATGCAGCCATAGCTGTACGTTCTGTTCCCAGCAGAAATTCTGGAAAAAAATCTGGCGGGGGCGCAAGCCTGAAAAAGTCGTTGATGAAATCATGGTTCTGCACAAAAGTTATGGGGTCAATGTTTTTCTCCTCACCGACGAATACCCTACTTATGACCGCGACAGGTGGGAAGAATTGCTGGACCGAATCATCTCCGCTTCGCTGAACATTTACATATTGATTGAAACCAGAGTCGAGGACATCGTCCGCGATAAAGATATCTTGAAAAAATATCGAAAGGCAGGCGTAATCCATATTTATGTGGGAGCCGAGGCTACCGATCAGGGCACCCTGGATAAAATGAATAAAGAAATAACTGTAACTGATTCCAGATATGCCATAGATTTAATTGCCGAGCACGGCATGATATCCGAAACATCGTTTATTCTGGGTTTCCCGGACGAGACAAAAGAATCAGTAGAGAAGACTTTTAGACAGGCCAAAGAATTCAATGCCGATTTCGCCCATTTCCTCGCGATAACTCCTTGGCCATATTCGGAGTTATTTGATGAGGTCAAGGATTCAATCGCAGTCACCGATTACCGCAAATATAATCTGATCGAACCGATTATTAAACCGGATAAAATGACACTTGATGATATTGATTTGGCGATTATTGATTGTTATCGGCGGTATTATATGCCAAAGATGTTAGAATTTCTTAAAATCAAAGATAAGTTTCGCCGCGATTATCTGGTTGAATCGACGAAACTCATCATGAAATCTTCATTTTTAATAAGCAAATTCGCAAGACTTGGAATGAATCCCAAGGCAATAATGCAAAATGTCCTGAAATCTTAATATTTCTCCGAGTGACAGCTTTGACATAAATCTATAGTGGCAAGCTGAAGGGATTTTGCCTGGGTCGGCGAGTGAATGCTATGGCAAGTTGAAATACAGGTCAATTCACCACCCGTGTTTGGGTCCGCGATTTTCCGGCCTACCGGATGAGAGTTTCCAAGGGTTTCATTTGTATGACAACTTTCCGTACACAAGCCAATTTCACCCCTCATTAAAATAAGATCATTATCGGAACGATGCGGATTGTGACAATCAATACACAAAATGTTGTTATGAACCAGATTCTGATTATATTCTGGATAGTCCAAATGGCAGGAAACACATACAATATCATCCCTATATGTTTTTACATCATGCATATCCCCGCGCATGCTTCCCTCGTGGCAAAGGAAACAGTCATCATTAGAAAATGGTAAATGAGAATTCCCGCTATTCAATACCTGTTCGTGGCATTCAACACAATCAATTTTGTTTTCGCTATTCTCGCCGGAAATGGCTCCCGTGAATGGAACAGCTGTGATTACCGCCAATGTGATCGCAAAAATAAAACGCATGATTACCCCCCCTGAGTAGATTCCCCTCCAAAATACCGATTTGCCAGAGCCGCCTTTCAAAAATTGGATTACAAATGCTAATTCAAAGGCCTCGTGCTGAACCAATCTTGAAAAATCTATTTTTATTTCAGTGGAGTAATAAGCAAGCTGTTTGCCGTCAATTAGTCTGTTGCTACGCAATGGATTGTAAATTATTAATCAAATGAAATAATGGGAGGATTTCGAGTTTTATAGAGCGTTTCCCATAAAACGAGCTTCTTTTGCGTCAAAAATTAGATATTTCTTGCAGAATTATTAGCATTACTTGACATCAACTGTTTAAAAATGAGTTTTTTTATAAAATTAAAAGTTGAATCGCGTTAATTTTATGAACTTGTTAAAAAATGAAACAAATAGAATAGAATGAATCGGGGAATTTTAATTAATTTCAATCTTCTTCGATATTTACTTCTACTTTTCCCCTGTCCTCATTTTTCGCTATCCACTCAGAAATGATTTGCCCATTCTTTTGCTCTAAGATATCGTCAATTTCTTTATTTTGAAATTTAATTTCGGTGTTTAGCGCATTTGCTTCCTCATTAAAAGCGCGAATTCTCGCCAATTTTCTTTTCGGCAGTATCCGTCCCAGTAAATACGATCCGGCCATTAAACCGGCGCCAACCGAAATTAAAACATCGGCCCCGGACGTATTGCCGTTTCCCAAAAGAAGCCGCGCGAGAATACCTTGCCCCAATGGGATGATCATAAAGGTTTCAGCAAGATTCATAAATGCCATTTTTTGAGCTTCCGCGGCTTTTTCGTTTTTAAGCGTTACCAACGGTTTGTATTCCATTTCAATGTCCTCGGCGGTCAATTGTACCGGTTGAGAAAACGACATAAGGAACCTAATTGAAATATTTTTATCCGCTTGGAAGTTCATTTTATGTGATAATTGGTCAAAACCCTCCGAAACAGCCGTCATAGTATGGCCTCCAGAAGAAACGCTCGTGGCCGCAGGAGTAATTAGCGTATCCGGAAAATTGTCTATTACAACTCTTACGCTTTCGGGATCTGAAGCAAGGCTTAGAAAAGCTGTTCCGGGAATTTCCAAAGTTGTGTCCGGAGAGACGGTTAAGAAATGAACGTCAATGGATGAAACCTGTTCAAAAATTACATTTATATTTTTTTCAATTGAATCTCTTTCCCCTTTTGTAAACACAAGCTTATGATCTCCATGGATCATATTCAAAATAAACCAAGTGTCTTTTTGAAGAGAATTGCCATAAGAATCAAGTTTGGTTAGGTTGCCATCGACAGTTAATGAAACCGAATCGACATCTATTTTTATTCTTATGGCTCCCGTACTATCAATATCCTGCGCTTCTATTGAAAACGCTGTAATAAGAGATAGAAAAAAAACACAAAGTATTATTCTCATTTTACCCCATAGTCCTCGAACCCAATCGTATTAAAGATAATATACTCCAATGAAAAGTCAAGATTTGTAATTCCATCACGAGGGAATTACTTTGAAAAAATTGTTGAGATATTATACTATTGAAATTCGTTTAGTATTCAAAAACTTCCGAAAGGTGATAATTGGACACAAACTACGGAGAATTGGCGGCGATTATCACAGCTGTTTGCTGGTCATTTACCTCAATGTTTTTTGCCATCAGCGGATCAATCATAGGTTCTGTAAACGTAAACAGGCTGAGACTTTCGATTGCCTTCATATTTTTATTGGCCGCGCATTATTTTACGGCCGGCCAGCTTTTCCCAGTAGATGCAACGCCTGAAAAGTGGTTCTGGCTGGGATTATCCGGCATTGTAGGTTTCGCTATTGGCGATGCTATGCTTTTTGAGGCGTTTGTTTTGGTCGGAGCCAGGGTTTCAATGTTGTTAATGTCTTTAGTCCCAATTTTAAGCGCGCTTTTCGCATGGTTGTTTTTGGGAGAATACTTGAACATAACTGAGATTTTAGCAATTTGCATAACGGTAGGCGGCATAATCTGGGTGGTAATAGATAAAAACCGCAATTCGACTTGGGAATCGGGCAATAGGTTTATTCTGGGGATCGCGCTTGGAATCGGCGGCGCGTTGGGGCAAACCTTTGGGCTGATTTTGTCAAAGAAGGGGCTTGAGGGCAATTTCGCGGCTTTATCCGGAAATTTAATCCGGGTTTTATGCGCTCTTATTATTATCTGGATAATTACATTATTAAGAGGAAAAGTTAAACAGGCATTTGCCAGCCTCAAAAACAGAAAAGCCGCTTTCGCCTTATTAGGCGGATCGTTTTTCGGGCCTTTCCTGGGCGTATGGCTATCTTTAATTGCGGTTAAATACGCGAGAATAGGAATCGCTTCTACTCTGATGTCGACAACGCCGATAATGCTGATACCAATCTCATATTGGATTTTCAAAGAAAAAATTAGCAGTCATGCTATCTACGGCACTATAATCGCTATCGCGGGAGTCGCCATACTTTTATTAACCGGCGCGAGTTAAAATCTGTTCAATAATATATCACGGCAATTAAATGCATGTCTATTTCAGAAGTTGCATTTTACGCGTCTCAATCAATTCCGGTGTTTTTATTATATAGAAATAGATCCCGCTCACTTTTCCTGCGGCATCCCAGGAAATTTCATAAGAACCGGCTTCCCGATAGCCGTCTGCCAGTGTTTCGACCGTGCGCCCGAGAATATCATAAATTTTAATATTTACATTGGACGCTTTGGGGAGTTGATAAGTTATAACCGTTTGTTCGTTAAAGGGATTGGGGTAATTTGCCAATGCCAGTATTTTACGCGGCGATTCCAAGATTTCATCATTTACGCCAGACAGTTCGAAATCTCCTCCTCCAAACGCTCCCATATCGCTTATAACTGTTCCCAATCCCCATAGACTGTCCAGTATTCCATCTAGAATGTATGGAGCGCCGGCGTCTATGCAGGGTGAATTATATGGAAAGCCGTAAGCGGTAGACATCAAATGAAAATCCCCATCCGTTCTATCCCGGAATTCGGGATTGGCGTTGATATTCCCTACGCCCTCCCACCCTGCGTAAATGTCGCAGTATGAGATCACAGGATTACTGTCATTGATAGATATTTCCGGATCATCCTCCGCGGTATTTCCCCAGAGAACGCAATTTGTAATGTTGGGCGCTGAGCTTTCGCAAAAAATAGCTCCGCCATTCCAAACAGCGTGATTTCCATAAAATGTATTGTTAATAATGTCGGGATTCGAATATATACAAATCATGCCTCCCCCGCGCCCGCCGATTGACCCGATAGCATCATTATTGATTATCAAATTGTTTATTATGGTTGCGTCGGAAAAAATGCAATAGATTCCAGCTCCCTGTCCGTAAGGCCAAAAGGGATACCATGCTTTGTTCTCTTTTATGATATTATTAGCTAAAACAGGAGTTGAATCCTCGCAGTATATGCCGCCGCCGTTTTCAGAAAACCCGCCCGTAATGGTGAATCCCGTCAGCACCGCTCGGCTGTCTTCACCGGTTTCAAAAGTGACTGCCGATCCCGCTGAATCACCATTGATAATTGTGGAGTCAATATAAGCAGCATTGCCGGTAAGAATAAACTTGGATGCCAGAACCAAATATTGGCCGCCAAAATTAATGTTTTCAAAATACTCGCCGGGTTCAACCAGTAAAGTATCGCCACCGGAGCAATCGTTAATGCCTTCCTGAATGGTTGGATATTCAGCGGGAACATGCCTGATTCTAGCGTTTACGTTTAAAAATAATAATAACGATAGTAAAAATGAGAGCAAGATATTTTTAATCACGCAACATCCTCCGCATCCAAATCAACTCGGCTTTACAACCACTCTTCTAATTAACAATAATATAAGGCAAAAAACTCCGCAAAAAAGCTCAAATTCTGCTCAAATCACCAAAATAATAAGAAGGAGATATGGCGAAGGCTTGCCCGGGCAGGCGTAACTTCTTTGCCTGTTAGGGTTTAGGCTGGCGGGGTTTTCAAGATCAGAGATTTCTCTAATTTATGATATACTTTTTCTATTATATCAAGCGCGAATTTGGTTTCTTCTTCAGTGGCGGAATTAATTCTGATACCATTTGGTATTCCAAACGGTTTCACATGCCTTAAAATCAGCCCATTATCCAGACATCTCTCATAAAATAATTTCGCGAATTTTTCATCGGGCATCAATAGGAGCATAAAATTAGCGTGAGTTTTTAAATGTTTGATACCTAAATCCTCAAACTTATCGGCCATGGTTTTCAAGGAGGCTTTATTTACTTCAAGGGTGTGCATCAAAAATTCGTCGTCATCAAGGGCCGCAATTGCCGCTTTTTGTGCGGCGAAGTTTGGCTCAAATGGAAGTTTTATCTTATAAAGCTCCCTTATAATTTCCGCGGGACCAACAGCGTAACCCACCCGGAATCCGGCCAATCCATAAAATTTTGACATCGTTCTGGTTACGATTAGATTATCGTTATTATAATCAAGCCCGTTTGGAAAATCCGGGTCAGCCGACGCGAACTCGGTATAAGCTTCATCGAGCACCACAAGAATATCCCCGGGCACGCTCACCATAAAATTCTCGAACGCACCCTTTGTGAATATCGTTCCTGTCGGATTATTGGGGTTAGCCAAATAAATCAACCTTGTTCTGGGGCAGATGGCGTTACAGATAGCTTCAAGATCAAAAGTATATTCCTTAAGAGGCGCAAGCGAAAGTTTTCGCCCGATCTTTTTTGTGTTTACATAAATCCCGATAAACGCGCCATTGGACGTTAAAACTTCATCGTTAGCCTCTGTAAAAGCATTTAAAATATAAGCCAGTAATCCGTCAACTCCATGTCCGCATATTATCTGGTCTGTTTTTTTTTCATACTTATCGGCGATTTTTTCGACTAATTCCGCGGCTGATGAATCAACATAACGATGGGCGTTGGGAAGATGCTTTATTACGGCCTCTATAGCTTTTGGCGACGGGCCAAGCGGGTTTTCGTTTGAGGCCAACTTAACAATCTTTTTGAGGCTTTTTTCCTGAGCGAGCTTTTCTATGGTTTTTCCGGGTTTATACGGTTTCAAACCCGCTATTCTATCCGGTATCTTAATCATCTTAAACCCTTAAGATATTTCATTGATTTCCACACAACTGACCTCATTTCGAATCAATCACTACTTTTCACCACCGCGCAAAATAAAAGAAAATTAGCTAATAAAGTCTATAACTTATTTCAATTTTGATTTGTTATCTTCGCTTTATCGCCCTCTCTCAACACGCCTCCGGTTACCGGCCTGGCAAATATGCCCTGACGCGGCATTATACAATCCCCAACGGTTTCTCTTATAATACATCCATTATGGCATTCCTTGCCAATCCGGGTCACTTCCAATAAAACAGTCTCTCCAAGAGCTATTTTTGCGCCAATTTTTATGTTCTTGAAATCAAGGCCGATAGTCGTGATGTTTTCAGCGAAATCGCCGGGATGTATTTCTATTTTGTCGTTTTTCATTAAAGCAAAGCTTTCAAACGGCAAAAGGCTGATGGGACGATCAGATCCGCAATGAGCATCACCCTCAATACCAGCGCCTGCTATCACGTTGACAGAACCGACATTTTCTTTTTTATCGCCCTTCACCGCCGATACTGAAAGTTTGAAAACGCGCGGCTTTGTACTCTTTGTTTTCTCAGTCAAATTCAGAATTTCAACCATCTATTTCCCCGCCGACCTTAAAAATAATCGCTCTATTATAATAAAAATCGAGAAGCCAATCAAGAACCCTAATGCGGTTCCAAAATATAGGCAAGCGGCAGCTGAAATAGCCATAATCGCGATATCGACTCTGGCCTTAATGTCCCGGCAAACATAAATAAGCTGCCAACCGGCAAAAATCAGTAAAACTCCCAAAATGCTATCAGGATAGACCGCAAATATTGTTATAAGAGAATTGCCGAAAAGCAAAGCCAAAACAATCATTGCGGCCCCTAAAAAAACAACACTTCCCGCAGTACGGGCCCCGAATTTATAATGGGCAGCAAGCCCTCCCGCGCCATGGCATAACGGCATCCCCCCAAATGGACAGGTTATCAAATTTATAATTCCAACGCTAAGTCCGATTTTTTTAGGGTTAAGGGGCCTATCAGGAAAAAGATCAACAGATAACGCGCAAACCGCTATAACCGAATTCAGAATAGTTAAAGGTATTTGCGGCAACGCCCCCTCCCAGAAACCTGATAATAGATTTTGATACGAGGGCAGATAAAAACCGGGGAAAACCCAGCCCAGCTTGAGTTCATTATAGAAATTTTGATTGCCAATTAGCGCAATTGCTATTCCGATCAGAAAAATAATTAACGCGGCAGGGACCTTTTTTGCGTTCCTAAAAAGCAAGACAAATCCAAAACAAATTATGGCGGTAAAAACAGAATCAAGCGCAAGGTCGAAGCCTGTCCCTCCCGCTAATTGTAGCGCTTTGAAAGCCAATTTGAGACCGAGAGCCAACTGGATAGCGCGTATAATCGATTTTGGTATAATTTTATTTAATAAATCAATTAATCCGCCCCAGGCCAATAAAACCATTACAACCCCAATGGTAATGCCTGCCGCCATTATCACTTCGCTCGGAAGTTCTTCCGCGATAGCTACGGCGGCTATAATCTTCATGGGCTGAATGGGAATGGGGATTTTAAAGATGAATCCTGAAACAATATACGCTAAACCGGCCCAGAAAAGAATGTTTCCCAGATCCATTCCGCACCGCGATACCAATCCGACAACGAGGGGCCAAAATATCCCCATGTCTCCCAATGAGCCGGATATTTCATGTTGGTCAAATCGAAGATTGAAACGGTCAAATAAATTTTTCACTAATCGTCTTGGCGATTCCAGTTGCCGCTATTGCCGCCGGATTTTTCCAAGAGGCGGATAGAGTCAATCGTCATAGTACGATCAACCGCTTTTCCCATATCGTAAATAGTGAGCGCCGCAACAGCCACGGCAGTAAGGGCTTCCATTTCCACGCCGGTCTTATAATGGGCGCGGGCTTCCGCTTTAATTATAACGGATGGCGGATCATCAACAATCTCGAAATCAACGGTAACTTGAGATAACGGCAGCGTATGGCAAAGAGGAATTAACTCTGCTGTCTTTTTGGCCGCTTGAATTGCCGCTATTCGGGCGGTGGCGATAACATCGCCCTTGGCAATGTTGTTTTCCTTGATTCGGGAAAGCAGTTCATCCGATAAGAGGACCCTGCCTTCGGCCTTCGCTTTTCTCGCGGTTTCGGATTTGTTTCCGATATCCACCATTCTGGCCTCGCCCCTGGAGCCGACATGGCTTAAACTTTTCTTTTTCATCCGCCGATATCCCTCATTGATGGCTGCTGTCCGTGGATAATATTATCATCCGGTGATTTCCTGTATATATTTTTTGAAAATACTCCGGCTATTGAAAGCGCCAAATCCTCTATTGGAATATTATCTCTGGCTATCTTTGTGATATTAAATGAACTGCTGTCAAATAAACATCCTATCAGGTCTCCCGTAGATTTCAGCCTGAGCCTGTTGCATTTATCGCAGAACCCGCGGCTTAACGCGGATATAAAACTGATACGTCCGGGATAGCTTTTATATCTATAACTTTTCGAAGGCCCGGAATTAGAATTGTTTTTTGAAACCGGCTGGAGTTCAAAACCGATGCTTTTTTTAATTTCTTCCTCTCCGATGAAAAGATCTTCTCCCCAGCCCGATCCTTTTGCCGGCATGAATTCAATAAACCTTAAATCAATGTTTCTTACAATCGCCCAATCAGCAAACGCCTTAATCTCGCTGACATTTATTCCCCTCATCAATACTACGTTAATTTTAACCAGCCCGAACCTACCGCTTTTCTCAGCCTTATTTATCCCTTCAAGGACTAACTCCAGACAATCTATGCCGGTAATTTTCTTAAACGTCTCTCTGTTTAATGAATCGAGGCTGATATTAAGGCGGTTTAACCCTGCGCTTACCAGAGAATCGTGCGTCTTTGGCAATAATAAGCCGTTTGTTGTCAAGCCGATAATTTTAATCGAATCGACGGCGGACGCTTCCCCTATTAAATCGACTATTCCATCGCGAAGAAGAGGTTCGCCGCCTGTAAAACGGACCTTGTCAACGCCCAAAATCGCGAACGCTTTAATCAGGCGAATTATATCATTATTAGTTAATGATAAATCGCTGATTTTATCGGACAGGTTTTCTCCATAACAATAGCCGCATTTTAAATTGCACTGGTCCGTAAGAGAAACCCGCAGGTACGTAATGGAGCGGCCAAATTTATCCTGTAATTTCATGGGTCGGGAGTCTCCCCCGCAATTAACTTCAGGGCATGGTCTAATGCCTGCTCCAACGCTTTAAGGTTCTCCAGCGCTCCTTTGGGACTTCCCGGAAGATTCACAATCAGCGATTCTCCGGCAACGCCCACAACTGCCCGCGACAGCATGGCATTGGGAGTTGTGGCAAGCGACTCTCTCCTCATTGCCTCTTCCATTCCGGGAACGCGCTTATCAATGATCGCTAATGTAGCTTCAGGGGTTACATCTGTCGGGGCGACGCCCGTGCCGCCTGATGTTACGATCAAATTAATCTTATCTTTATCTACCCAATTTTTTAGGCCAGTTGAGATAGCGTCTTTGACATCGGGGACTATTTTCGTTTCGATGACATCATAGTTCAACTCACGCAGCCGGCCTTCCAACAAAGGGCCAGTCGCGTCGTCTCTTGTCCCGGCAAATGAACGGTCGCTCGCTATCAAAATAGCCGCTTTGAATTTTGAATTAGGTTTTTGGTTCATTTTAAACCAAGTTAATTTTCTTACACAGCCAATAAAAATTCATTTAACGTTAATAAGCTTTTTTCTTTTGGCCGCAATCAGTTCGGCGACAATAGCGATCGCGATTTCATAAGGCCCCTCCGCGCCGATATTCAGGCCAATCGGAGCGCAAACATCGGAAACCCTGTTATCATTTATCCCTGCCTCTTTCAAAGCTGAAAACATTTTTGAGATTTTATTTTGAGAACCGATCATTCCGATATAAGCGCAATCATAACCCAAAACTTTTTCGATAACAACCCTGTCAACCTGGTGGCTTCTCGTAACAATCACAACATAACAATCATGGCCAAGATCGGGGAAATTTTCAAGATAGCTCTCATCGGTGAGAACAGTTTTAACATCATTTCCGTAGCAATCCAAAATCTCCCGCCGATCATCGACTACTGTAATCTTGAAATCAAGATTAATCGCTAATTTTACAATATCTTTTCCGACATGGCCTCCGCCGAAAATTATTAACCGTTTCGGTGAACCATGAAGTTCCATATAGACTTTCGCCTCCCCTCCACAGCACATGCCTGTAGCGGCAGGGCCTTGCTGCGCGAATGTGTATTTCTTTAATATATTATTTTTGTTTTCTGTAAATAATTTTATGCAATCGTCCATAACAAGTTTTTCAAAATTACCGCCGCCAATGGTTCCGAAAATCGACCTGTCGGGATAAATAATCATTTTGGCGCCGGTTTGACGCGGAGATGATCCGGCAGTTTGGACTATTGTCGCCAGAACAAAAGTCTTACCCTCCAGCAAGTTCTTTCTTATTTCTTTATAGATATCCATATTGCACAAAAACAGGTCCCAGTTTTTTTAGCATATTCATTTAAATGGATTTAATTTTAATTCTTTTACCGCTGGCTCCACAGCCTCCGATGTCAAAGGTGAGCCATTGGCCAACACTGACCATTTTACTCTAAGACTGTTTAATACCATATACGATGAGGGAAGAATTACCAGCAAAATGAATGTGCCGAATATAAGGCCGTATGCCACAGATACCGCCATTGGAATCAGAAATTGCGCTTGCCTGCTGGTCTCAAAAATAAGCGGAGCCAGTCCAAGGGCGGTCGTTAAAGTTGTCAAGATAATAGGCCTGAAACGCGATATCCCGGCATTATAAACGGCATTATCGACTTTCTGCCCCTCGCGTAAATTTCGATTAATCTGATCCACGAATACGATGCTGTCATTAATTATTATACCGGATAAAGCTATAATGCCAAACATCGAAAGCATGTTGACCTGCAGGCCCTGGATGCCATGTCCCCATAATGCTCCCAAGATACCGATTGGGATTAATGATAATATAATCAGTGCTTGCGCGTAAGAACGAAAAACAAGCACAACCAGAATGAACATCCCTAAAAACGCCATTGGAAGAACTATCCTCGCGGAACGCATTGTTTTTGCCTGGTCTCTCGATTGTCCTTCAAAGGAAGCTTTGACGCCGTGGACCTGTCCAATAACCCTGGGCAAAACATCGTTTTCAATTTCGGCAATTATCGGAGGAAGATCCAGATTATTGTCCGCAAGATTTGCTTCTATTTTAATTTCACGATTTCTATCGAGATGGTTGATAGCCGTTACACCGCGCTCGATATTATACTGAGCGAGTTCGCTAAACGGGTATTCGGACCCGCCGGGGACCCGTATCCGCATCCTGTCCAGCATGCCAATAGCGGCACGGTCTTCGGGCTTATATCGCACCCAAACCTTAATTTCATCTCTGTTTCTTTGTATGCGTTGAATTTCCTGTCCATAAAAACCCTGGCGAACCTGGCCTGCAATATCGCGCAGAGTCAATCCGAGAGCATAAGCCCTTGGCTTTAAGGTAATATTAATTTCACGCCTTCCTTTTTGGTCGGAGTCGGTGACATCTTTTAAGCTTGTGAAATTTTTTAGCTCATCCACAAGAAGATCACGGGCCTTATCAAGCTGATTGAAATCACTGCCGAGAAGACCAATTGAAACCGGCTTTCCGAAATGCCCCGCTCTCCCAAATGTTATATTTCTAACTTCACTGATATCGCCCAGTTTGGAGCGGATTCGATTAGCGATTAGCTGGCTTTCCATTTGTCTGGTCTCACCTTCAAGCAATTGTAAAACTAACCGTCCGGCGTGGCTGCCAGTTTCTCCAAAATCGTTCTTTCCTAAATCACGCTTGATTGCGGTAATGACGCTCAGTCCGTCTTCCCTTTCATTTTTTATCTCATCATTAATCTGCCAGCTTACCTTTTCAATTCTTTTCAGAACCGAGTCGGTGGCCGCCTCCTGGCGCCCGGAAACCAAAGACAGGTTTATTGGAAGCGTATCTCCATCGATGGTGGGGAAAAACGTTAAGCCGATAAATCCTCCGCCAACCAGCCCAACAGTCAACATAACCAGGGCAACAGGTATAACAACCGCAATCAGTTTATGTTTTAAGGCCGTTTTTAAAATGGGCGAATAGATATTAAACGTCAAAAACCTTGTAATATTATCAATCTTTTTTCGTATGGGAGGAATAATTTTCTCAGGCTTAAATGCTCCAGAATGCACCAGATGTGACGGTAAAATCAAAAACGCTTCCAAAAGTGAAAACATAAGCGAGGCTATTACGACAAGCGCGATATGCCAGATAATGTTACCGACCATGCCTTCAATAAAAAAGAACGGTAGAAACGCTATTACGGTCGTCAATACAGATGCCGATACGGGCGCCAGTACTTCCATTGTACCGTCGATGGCCGCCTGTAAAATAGGTTTTCCCCTCTCAAAATGCGAATATATATTTTCTGAAACAACAATCCCGTCATCAACCAGAATTCCTACAACAATAATCATGCCAAAAAGAGAAATCGCGTTTATGGTGATTCCAGAAAACGACGCTACTATTAGCATCCCGGCAAACGAGAATGGGATACTAACCGCGACCCAAAACGACATTCTTAAATTCAGAAAGAAACCAAGCGAAGCTATCACCAGAAACAAACCAAGAAGCCCGTTTTTTACCATTAGATTCAGACGCTGTTTGAGCATTATTGTTGCGTCATTAAAAACCACAGCCTCAACAGCTGCGTGAGATTCATTGAATTTGGCGATGATTTGTTTTGTTCGTTCCGCAATCGCCAAGATATCTTCCTGTTCGGTCTGATCGATATTGATTACCACGGCGGTCCGATTATTTAAGTAACGCTTATTAGGATCGTCTTCCCACTGTTCTTTTATATCAGCGATATCTTTTAGCAAAACCGCCGAACCGCCAGGATTGCTTCTGATTACAATATTCGATAACTCATCGGCGTAATAGCTTCTTCCCCAAGCTCTGATCAGGACCTCTTCTTCTTTTGTATCAAATTTTCCGCCGGAAATATTTATATTTGCGGCGCGTACCGCGGACGCGATTTCATCAAATGTAAGCTGATACCGCCGGAGGTCAGCCTCAGATATTTCAATTGAAAACTCAAGATTCGGAAGGCCTTCGATATTTACTTGAGATATCTCCTCTGTTGCCATAAGATCATCACGGAACTGCTCGGCGATATATTTAAGATTATACAAATCGGTTTCGCCGAATAGAATTACCGACAGCGACAGCATCCGAAATTTCTGCTCATATATGACGGGCTTCTCGCTGCCCAGCGGAAAGGAATTTATCCTGTCAACCGCGTTTTTTACGTCAGCAAGGACCTTGCTGATATCCGAACCTTCAACGGTCTCAACAGTGACGGTGCCGAAATTTTCTTTCGATACGGAAGTTGTTCTTTCAACACCGCTCAGACCATCAAGGTTTTCCTCGATTTTTAAGATTACGCCTTCGGCCACCTCATCGGGCGAAGCTCCGGGATACGCCACTTGAATAATTATGATATTGGGAATTGTTTCAGGAAAGAACGAGTACCTAAGCTGCGATAAGGAGATTAAGCCAAAGCCGATAACGGCCGCCATTACGACCGTGGCCCATACGGGATAGCGAATGAAAAACGCTATGATTTTCCGCACTATTCGCTCTCCTCGCCAAAAGATACGGCGCGGGCCTTAGCGGCATCGCCTTGCGCGACGCCTTGAAGAACATCCACTACCAAGGTATCGCCGTCATGTAAACCGCCATTGACAATGACAGAATTTATTCCATTGCGAGCGATGAATATTTTTTTGTATTCGAATTTGCCATTATCAATTAAATAAACAAATTCAGTATTGTAAACTGCCTTCTTCGGAATTTTAACGGCCCTATCAATGGCTTTACCCTGAATATTAGCTTCTAAAAACAACCCATCGATAGCCGGAAGTTCCGTATTGGAATCAATTGAAATGAAAACCTGCACTGTTTGCGTTCTATCATCGATTGCGCTTCCTATCCGTTTGATAGTCCCTGGCCACTTTCCGGAAAATTCGGTTGACGTGATTTCAACTGGTTTTCGCTTATCGATCCATTGGATATCTTCAGCGGCAACCCTTGCTTCAATTTCCAATCGCCCGATATCTATTATTTCGCCTATCAGCGTTCCCGGGCGGACAGTCGAACCGGCTCTGAGATTTGTCGAGATAATAGAACCGTCAAACGGGGCGTAGAAAAAGTGCTTTTCTAGTTTGATCTCTAAATCGCGCGCAGAAAAATAAAGTTTGTAAACGTTGAACCGCGAAAGGAAAAGCTTAATTCTTGAATCAGAAGTTTCAGGCAGCTGAGAAAGTTTTCTATCAAAACCGCATCCATCGAAATAATCCTGCCAGAGTTTATATTCATCGGGAAAATTCGATTTAATTTCCGATGTAAACACAGCCAGCGCCGTTAGCAGCTCGCTCTTTTTGCTGTTCAGTTCCAATATCGCCTGACGGTCGTCGACTTTAAGGATCAGATCGCCCTTTTTGAATCTCTGCGCCGGCCTGAACGGATAATCGCCGGCCATCAGAACGCCGGATACTTCGCTGTAAAGCTCAATCGGCTGGACGCTTTGCACTCTGCCATAGGCGATTATTTCAGTATTGATGCTCTCAAGCCGAATTTCTTCAACTGATACTATCTTCGGCTTAATCTCGTGCGATTTTCTATCGGGCGCTTCACGCAGGCTTAAGAGAAGCTTCATTATTCCAAAACCCGCTAATAAAATAACCAGCGGTATAATTATTTTAGTAATCCTTTTCATTTGAATCTTCCTCTGATTTGCCCTTTGCATTAGCCGAGCCTCTGTTTTGACTCTCGATACTTAATGATTGTCTGACAAATTTATTACCACTTTTTTAAGCACATTTCTACAAATTTCCAAATGTTCCGGCTTTATATTTTTCAAAGCCTCGTTTTGCGTTCTTTTCATAAGAGACAACAAATTATCCGTCTTTTCTTTGCCCCTTTTTGTAAGTTTTATCATATTTTGGCGCCGGTCGCTTATGTCATGAACGCGTAAAACCAGCTTGTGGCTTTCCAAGGCGTCGATAATGCGCATCGCACTGGTCTTATCCCTGTCAATCAGATCAGCTATTTGCCGTTGATTCAGGCCTTCTTTCCTTAAGAGATGTATCATCACAATGGCCTGCTCGACATTAAGGCCGCTATTTTCATCATTCAAATAGGAATTTACTTTGCGCCTTAAGGCTTTAGTAGCCATTCCTATTATATGGCCGAATATTTCTTTTGAATAATCCATCCGCTCTAAAAGTCCATATTTAGTTGCATTCGCAACAGTTGCAAATGTAACTTTCCACGGGTTAATGTCAACTGTTTTTTCAAAATGCCGCGATTTAATAATAGCTGGAAAAGCATGGATAAATATGCTAAATTGTTAGTTCGATAATTATATGGACAAATTTACTGAAATCGGAGCAAAGAATTGAAAGCAAAAAAAGACGAAGAAACAGATATCCCGAAAACATCGGATTCTCAAAAACCGTCCAATTTCATCAAGGATATAATAGACGAGGATTTGCGTAATAACAAAAATGACGGGCGAGTACACACCCGTTTTCCGCCGGAACCAAATGGCTACCTTCATATAGGCCATGCTAAGGCCTTTTGCTTGAGCTTCGGGTTGGCCGAGGAGTATAACGGTCTTTGCAACCTCCGCTTTGACGATACTAATCCGACCAAAGAGGAAACCGAGTACGTGGATTCCATCATGGCTGATATCCGCTGGCTTGGCTTCGATTGGGACGACCGTCTGTTTTTTGCCTCCGATTATTTCGGCCAATTGTATGAATACGCTGTGGATTTGATAAATAAGGGCAAAGCTTACGTTTGCGATCTCACCGCCGATGAAATCCGCCAATATAGAGGAACATTAACGGAACCGGGCAAAGAAAGCCCTCATCGAAATAGATCGGTTGCGGAAAACCTTGACCTTTTTGAGCGGATGAAAAACGGCGAGTTCCCCGACGGCGCAAGGGTCTTACGGGCAAAAATCGATATGGCCGCCGCTAATTTGAATATGCGAGACCCGGTCATGTACAGGATATTAAGAGCGACCCACCACCGCACAGGCGATGATTGGTGCATCTACCCCATGTATGACTGGGCGCACGGGCAATCGGATTCAATCGAGGGGATAACTCATTCACTTTGCGATCTAAGTTTCGAGGACCACCGTCCCTTATATGACTGGTTTGTCAACGAATTGGAAATTCATAAGCCTCAGCAAATTGAATTCGCCAGACTGAACCTCACCTACACGATCCTAAGCAAAAGATATCTCAGAAGATTGGTTGAGGAAGGAATTGTGAAGGACTGGGATGATCCCCGAATGCCGACATTGTGCGGTCTGCGCCGGCGAGGCTATACCCCTGAATCTATCCGCAATTTTCAGGAAAGAATCGGCATGGCCAAACGGGCCAGCGTAGTCGATATCGCGCTACTCGATCATATTTTGCGTGAGGACCTGAACAAACGCGCCAACAGGGTAATGGCGGTACTTCGGCCTTTGAAAGTGGTGATTGAGAACTACCCCGAAGGCCAGGTCGAAGAACTTGATGCTATCAATAACCCCGAAGATGAAAACGCCGGATCGCGCCGGATACCGTTTTCGCGGGAGATATATATCGAGCGTTCGGATTTTATGGAAGACCCGCCCAAAAAGTTTTTCCGTCTTGGCCCTGAACGAGAGGTCAGGCTCAAACATGCCTATTTTATCAAATGCGAAAAAGTTATTAAAGATGTTAGCGGGAATATTATCGAGCTTCGTTGCACTTACGATCCCGC
>CAZKYQ010000011.1:0-6096 GCA_964556975.1 uncultured Ignavibacteria bacterium | reverse complement strand
CTGATTCTCAAGAAGGTCGGTTGGTTTTTAACCGAACGGTCGGTCTGCGGGATAGCTGGGCTAAGATGAAGAGGAAGTAAGGTTTATTCGTTACCAAGCAGGCGCTTGGCAACTAGAGGTCGTAACAATCTGGTAACCAAGCGCTGCTTGGTTACCAAAAGCTATGAAATCGAGATACAAAGCATTTGAAGACGACGGAATCTACTTCGTAACATCAAGCATAATCGAGTGGATACCTCTTTTTAAATCCCCCAATTATTATGAAATTCTAATCAAAGCCCTATCATATAGACAAAAAAATGGAAAAATGAAATTATATGCATATGTACTTATGACAAACCATTTCCATTTGATCCTCTCCGTTGATAATATCTCGAAATTCATGAAAGAACTTAAAAGCTATACGGCCCATGAAATTATCAACTTATTAAAAAAGCATGAGGAATTTAGCTTATTAGAACAACTTGAATCAAATAAGAAATCCCATAAAACCAGCTCCAGATACCAAATTTGGCAGGAAGGTTTCCATCCGCAGCAAATTCTGAGCGAAGAAATGTTGCTCCAGAAAATTGAATATATTCATCAGAATCCGGTAAGAGCCGGGATTGTCAACAATCCCGAAGACTGGAAATATTCGAGTTCATCGAATTATTCTAAGGATGAAGGTATATTAAGGATTGATCCTTTGATTTAACTTTTTAAGGTAAGGCTACACTTTCAGTTGCCAAGCAGGCGCTTGGCAACGAGGGCTGAATATTCCAGCGCGTCATATTATTTAGACAAGAAAGGGCAACTTAAAATAGATCCTATAATATGATCTAATATTTTTCGTTACCAAGCAGGCGCTTGGCAACTAGAGGGCGTAACGATCTGGTAACCAAGCGCCGCTTGGTTACCTACAGGTCGGTAGTATAGAGCGGCAGATCTCGGAGACTCCTGCCCCACATGAAGATTTTTATGCGGGTGACCAGAGATATTTATTCAAATCAACCGAATCATCGTCGAAAACCACTCCTTCGCTTTCCAACAATCCTTTTTGCATTTCATACCGCTCCCCCGGTTTCAAGGATATTTTGCCCTGCTTGTTTATTACTCTATACCACGGCAACTTCTCTTTATCCGAGGATGAATGCAGGACCCTTACCACCTGCCGCGCTGCTCTGGGGTTTCCCGCCATAGCCGCGATCTGGCCATAAGTGGCGACTTTGCCTTTGGGTATTTTTTTTATGACCTTGATTACATTTTGATGAAACGACAAATCCAAAGCCTCCCATAAGAGTATCCATTATCTATAAAATAATACAGCTGTTTGCAGAAAAACAAAGCATGAAATCACTAATTAGCGCTATCTGTCATGAACTAATGTCTGGATTCAAAAAGTTCTTGCATGGGATTTCGGGATATATTAAAATGCAAACCGAGGGAAAAAAGGGTTCTAATCCTAAAACGATGGTTCTGGTTTGTTTATAATTAAATCTCAGGTCATTAGCCAATCCGCCAATTTTTGTACCTAAACCTTTAATTACAGATATCTATGCCATGATTGAGCTTCAAAAAGTATCAAAATCTTTCGATAACGGGCAATCATTCGCCGTTAACGCGATTGAACTGAAAGTCGAGCAGGGCGAACTGCTAATTCTTCTGGGTGAATCCGGCTGTGGAAAAACGACAACCCTGAAAACAATCAACAGGCTTATAGAACCGACATCTGGAAAAATTTTGATAAAAGGCGAAGATACATCGCTTGTTGATCCCATAGGCTTAAGGCGGAATATCGGATACGTATTTCAGGAGATAGGGTTATTTCCCAATATGAACGTATCGGAGAATATTTCCATTATCCCCCATCTTCTTGGATGGCCTTCGGAAAAAATAAAAGCGAGAACCATGGAGCTTCTCGAATTGGTGGGCTTGGAAGCCCGCGAATTTGAGTACAGAAGACCGGATATGCTCTCCGGCGGCCAGAAGCAAAGAGTGGGCGTCGCCAGAGCATTGGCGGCTGGCCCTGAGATAATGCTGATGGACGAGCCATTTGGCGCGCTCGACCCTATAACCCGCGCAAATCTCAGTGAGGAGTTTAAAAAGATCCAAAACGGCCTGAAATTAACCGTGGTGATGGTAACTCATGACGTTACCGAAGCGTTGATACTCGCTGACAGAATAGCCGTAATGAAATCGGGAAATATAATCGCGTTAAATACGCCTGAAAAATTGGTTTTAAATCCCGGTCATAGCTACGTAAGCGATCTGCTTGAGACTCCCCGCAGGCAGGCGAAAAAAATATCGGAGATCACCAAAAATCATGATGTTTGATTCCGTTATCGATCAATTAAGATTATTGCCCGAATATCTTGGCAACCACCTGCTACTGACGTTCCTCGCGCTTATGGTAGGAATTATAATATGCGTACCGTTGGGGTTGCTCGTAGCGAGAGTTAAGATACTGCAATGGCCGACAATGACAATAGCCGGAATCCTGCAGACAATCCCGGGCATTGCTCTATTGGCGTTAATGGTGCCATTATTAGGCCAGATTGGTTTTCTGCCCGCGTTTATAGCATTGACAATTTATAGCATTCTTCCAATTCTTCGCAATACGGTTACAGGAATTCTGGGAGTAGATAAATCTATAACCGAAGCGGCGCGGGGTATCGGGATGACAGACCTGCAATCGCTTTTAAAAGTTGAACTGCCATTGGCGATGCCCGTCATAATCGCGGGAATCAGGACGGCCGCGGTATGGGTAGTAGGTACCGCGACACTCGCCACTCCGGTCGGAGCTACAAGCCTTGGCAATTATGTCTTCAGCGGCCTGCAGACTCAAAATTTCGCCGCGATACTGGTAGGCTGTGTTTCGGCGGCAGTTCTGGCGATAGTTCTGGATCAGCTTATTCTTCTGGTAGAAAAATCGGTAGTACGCAGAAATTTCAAACTTGGAATAATTGGCGGCACAATAACGCTTATTCTGCTAATCGGCGGCTTAGCGCCATTAGCCGGAAAAATAGGCGGAAGCAAAAATGAGATCGTCATCGGGGCAAAGCCGTTTACAGAACAATATATTCTCGCAAATCTGATTTCGGACATACTTTCTGATGGCGGCTTCGAGCCGGACAACCGTTCCAGTATGGGCTCGATTATTCTTTTTGACGCTTTGGCCGAAGGAGCGATTGATTGCTATGTAGATTATTCCGGCACTATCTGGACAAATGTTATGAAACGGGATGACATGCCTCCGAGAAGCGAAATGCTCGAGCAATTAACCGAGTGGCTTAATAAAAAACACGGCATAACTTGTCTTGGGGCGCTGGGTTTCGAAAATACTTACGCCCTTGCTGTCCGAAAAGAAACAGCGTTAAAATATAAACTCAGAACAATCAGCGATCTGGCGGAACTGTCGTCCCGTTTTTCGATGGGCAGCGATTATGAGTTTTTTTCACGGCCGGAATGGGAAGAGTTGAACTCTAAATATAATCTTAATTTCAAAAAGCTGATATCGCTTGATCCCAGCCTGATGTACAGAGCAATTGAGCAGAACGAGGTTGATGTTATTTCGGCTTATTCCACGGACGGGAGAATTGTGGATTATGACCTTCAAATTCTCGAAGATCCAATGCAGGCGTTGCCGCCATACGATGCCATATTGTTGCTGTCAAAACGGTCATTTGATAATCGCGAATTAGTCGATGTGATTTCCAAATTAATAGGAAATATTGACAATGAATCTATGCGGCAGGCCAATAAGCTTGTTGATGTTGACGGTTTGCCGGTCGAAAAGGCCGCACATTTTTTAAATACAAATATTAATATCAGCAAGTATTGAGGCAATTTGAAAATTGGCAATAAGAAGTTTTAAATGAGAAACAAAATAATTTTTTTCGGATAATAATAAAATGATCGGATATCAAAATGACGCAGACAATCCATAAGCTGGATTCAACATCTATATCGTTGGAGGACCTGGACAAAGAAAAGTTCGCGCTGGATATTCTTGTAGGCCTTTCTGAAACTCGCAAATCGATACCGTCTATCTATCACTATGATTCCAAAGGCAGTGTTCTATTTGATCGCATTACAGAATTGCCGGAATATTACCCGACAAATTGCGAAAAAGAAACTCTCGAATCAAATATTAGGCGGATTGCCAGCTACGCCGACGGCGACCCGTTTAATCTTGTGGAATTCGGCCCGGGTGATGGAAGCAAAACAAAAATCCTGCTTGATTATTTTCTGAAGCATAAATTTGATTTTCAATATATGCCGCTTGATATCTCGGAATCCGCGCTGCAGGGCATCCTCGATGATTTTAAGGAGGCATATCCGAATCTGGAAATCAACGGTTTGGTTGCGGATTATTTTTCCGGCGTCAATTGGCTGAAAAACCGTTATAATCGAAAAAACTTGATACTCTTTTTAGGTTCCAACATCGGTAATTTCGATTATGGCCAGACGCGGCTGTTCCTGCGCAATCTTTGGAATTGCCTTAATGACGGTGATATCGTCATAATAGGTTTCGATCTAAAAAAAGACATAGAGCTTTTGTTGAAAGCCTATAACGATTCCGAAGGAGTAACGGCGGAATTCAACTTAAACATTCTCAGGCGAATCAACCGGGAATTAGGCGGCGAGTTTGATGTAACAAAGTTTCGCCATTTTGGCACCTACGATGTTTTCAGCGGCGCGATGGAAAGCTATCTGGTCAGCCTTGCGAATCAGGATGTTATTATAAAAGAAATCGGCCGTTCGTTTCATTTTGACGCCTGGGAGCCGATCCATACCGAATATTCATATAAATACCATGAAGCTGATATTGACAGGCTCGCAAAAGACACGGGATTCCAGATTAAAGAACATATATATGATTCAAAAAAATACTTTACGGATTCGGTGTGGGAAGTCCATAAACCTCATTCAAATAGAAATTTCAAACGATGAGCAAGACCGGAATTTTCGCTGGTAAAGAACGCCGCGCCTTATGCGGAATTTGCCCTGCCGGATGCTGGGTAGTCGTAAAATACGATAATAATGGCGCTTTATCCGAAGTGCGGCCCGACGAAGGCTCGGAGCTTGGGATGATATGCAAGCTCGGCGAACACTCCGCTGATATAGTATATTCAGATCATCGCTTACGATATCCCCTGCGTAGAAAAGGACCGAAGGGCACATACGATTTTGAACGAATCTCGTGGGATGAGGCATACGAAATAATCGTAAATAAACTGAACGGTCTTAAAAAAGAGTACGGCCCTGAATCTACCTGCGTATATACAGGCAGGGGCAGTTTTGAATTATCTTTATGTGACATATTCCAGCCTAAGGATGTATCGGTTTCATCGGCATCAAGCGTTTTATTTCCATTCGGATCGCCCAACAGTATGGGCGTGGGCGCCTTGTGTTATGTAGCGTTTGCTATGATCGCTCCGCATGTTACAATGGGCGGGATGATGATTAATATGTATTCCGATATCGAGAACAGCGATCTCATTGTAGTCTGGGGAGCCAATCCGGCGACTGACTGCCCTCCGCTCGATCTAAAAAGAATACTTGAGGCCCGCGAACGCGCCGCAAGAGTTATTGTGATTGATCCGCGGCGGACAAAAACCGCTAAACTCACCAATGCCGAATGGATTCCCATCCGTCCGGGTACTGATGGCGCGCTGGCGCTGGGATTATGCAGTGTACTAATCGAAGAAGAGCTTTATGATGAGGAGTTCGCCCGTGATTGGACTCATGGGTTCGACGATTTCGTCAGATATATTCAGCATTTCAGGCCGGAGGTCGTCGAAAATATCACTGGCATTCCCGCGGCTACTGTAGTTTCGCTCGCTCGAAAAATAGCCGCGGCGAACGGAGCGTCTCCCGTTATGTACAGCGGGCTTGAATACAGCGATAGTGGAATTCAAGCAATAAGAGCGGTTATGACATTGTGGGCCCTGGCCGGTCATCTCGATGTACCGGGCGGACGATGTTTTAACATGAAGGAAAACCAGTTCCCATTGAATAGAGAAAGCCATGTATCAAACCCTGATTTAAAGAAAGCCATCGGCCGGGATAAATTCCCGGTTTACAGCTCCTATCGAGGTGAATCTCACGCTATTG
>CAZKYQ010000010.1:7632-34685 GCA_964556975.1 uncultured Ignavibacteria bacterium | reverse complement strand
ATAATGCAAAACGACCGGAATCATTCAATCACCTTGTCTATTATTCCTCCGCCAACAACAACATCCCCGGAATAAAACACTGCCGATTGGCCGGGCGTGACCGCTCTTTGGGGGATTTCAAAAGTCACAATGGCACTGTTATCTTCAAAACTTACATGTGCCGGGCAATCTTCATGTCTATATCTGATTTTTACCGTGAAATCACCGGATGGCCCGCCTTCGCCTATTAGTAGATTAACATTTGATACCTTAAACTTTGTGGAAAACAGATCTTTATCTTCTCCAACCACGACACTTTTATCGTCAGGATTTATTTGGATCACATATAACGGTGTTTTTGCGGATATGCCAAGGCCCCGCCTTTGTCCAATAGTATAATTTACAAACCCTTCATGCTCACCGATCTTATCTCCACCAGCGTCTATAATAGGTCCGGGTTCGAATGCTCGCTTATCAATCTTTGGCCATTGCCGTAATACGTTGGCATAATCGTCATCTGGAATAAAACAGATTTCCTGGCTATCGGGACGGTCGGCATTACGGAAGCCCTGTTTTTCAGCTATTTTTCGCGTTTCGGTTTTAGAAATTTCGCCCAACGGGAAAATCGTCCTCGAAAGCGCGGTTTTGGGGATCCCCCAAAGCGCATAGGTCTGGTCTTTGCCCAGATCAGCAGCCCTGCAAAGACTGGCTTTCTTTGTTTCATGCTTAATCCTGGCATAATGGCCAGTAGCTATAAAATCGCAATCTAATTTGTCGGCGGTTTTTAGCAATTCTCCCCATTTGATGTGTGTATTGCAGTCAATACATGGGTTTGGCGTCCTGCCAAGACTGTACTCCTTTGCGAAATTATCAATAACCCGCTTCTGGAAAGACTCGGTAAAATCCAAAACATAATGCGGTATTTTCAATTTGGAACAGACCATCCGCGCGTCATCGATCAGGTCAATACCGCAACATCCTCCGCGCATAGTTGAAACGCCCAATTTAGAATAATCATATAGCTTCATCGTTACGCCGACAACGTTATAGCCCTTTTCAATTAATAAAGCCGCGGCGACGGAACTATCAACGCCGCCGGACATGCCAAGAAGCGCCCGGCCCTTGCCTGTTTTATTTTCTATCAAGGCAATATTTTCCAGATTAATATTTTGCTAATTGCCGGAATCTATATACAGCGGGGATATATTTCTAAGACGGCTAATCTCTTTGGCGAGAATATCTACCGCGTATTCAACTTCATCGATACTGTTGCTGCGGCCAAAAGAAAACCTGATCGAACCATGTCCCATTTCGGGAGAAACGCCCATTGCCTTTAAAACATGAGATGGTTCCGTAGCCCCGGACGTACAGGCCGAGCCCGACGATACCATTATCCCCTTCATATCCAAGCTCAATATAATGGCCTCGCCCTCGATAGCCTTGAATGAGATATTCAAAGTGTTCGGTACGCGTTTTTCAAAATGTCCATTAAATTGAATGTCAGGTATTTTTTCCTGAACTTGTTCATAGAATAAAGCGGTTATTGAATTCAATTTTTCGGTTTCTTCAATCATGTCCCTATCCGCGATTTTCAGGGCTTCGGCAAGCCCTACTATGCCGGCGATATTTTCGGTGCCGGCCCGCATCCCCCGTTCATGTCCTCCTCCTTCATTCCACGGCTCGATCTTTGTTCCGGATTTTATATAAAGAAGCCCGACGCCTTTGGGGCCGTAAAGTTTGTGCGCCGAGACGGTCAGCATGTCTACGCCAAGATCGTTAATTTTATAGGGAATTTTTCCGGTAGCTTGAACCGCGTCGGTATGGAAACAGATTCCCGCGCCGCTCGCAATCCCGGTCAGCGATTTAATATCCTGAATTATTCCGGTTTCATTGTTTGCGTGCATAATGGTTATGAGTACCGTATCGGGCCTTATTGCTTTTTTTAAATCGTCCGGATCTACAAAGCCATAAGAATCCACCGGCAGACGCGTAATATCAAAACCTTCTTTTTCGAGAAACCGACAGGAGAACTCGACGGCGTGATGTTCAATCGGAGACGTTATTATATGTTTGCCTTTGGTTCTATTGGCATAAGCGGTTCCTTTTATGGCGAAATTGTCAGATTCGGTTCCTCCTGATGTGAAGTAAATTTCCGAAGCCGCACAGCCCATAATTTCCGAGATCGTTTGCCTCGATGTTTCCAATGCCGCTTTGGCTTCGCGCCCGCTTTGATGTATGGAACTCGCATTGCCATAAACCCGCAAAAAATACGGCTGCATTGCTTCAAAAACTTCAGGGTGGACAGGTGTTGTCGCATTATGATCTAAATAAATTGTTCTCATTGCACACTCCCATTATCTTATATCTCGAATATAAAAATGTATTGATTGTAAGTCAACAAAGACTTTAAAAGTCTATTTAATCGATTTTGCCGCCAAAATGAAAGCTTCAAATAGCCTTTTGCTGTGGTTTCGCCTTAATATCGCCTCGGGATGCCATTGGACGGCTAAAAGAAAGCCATAATTCGGGTATTCCAAGCCCTCAATAATTCCGTCCGAAGAAAATGCCGCCACTTTTAAGTCTTCCCCAATTTCACTTATCGTTTGATGATGGCTTGAATTGACCTCTATCGCATGCTTTCCGATTATTTTATGCAATAACGTCCCTTTTACAACTATTACTTTATGAAATACCTTGTCGGTTTCCTTTGGATCAGAGTGCCGTAATGTTTTCTGAGGCATACATGACAGATCCTGATATAAAGCCCCCCCTAAGGCGATATTAATAACCTGCAAGCCCCTGCAGATACCCAAAATCGGAATTTTCTTTTTCATCGCGTACTTGATTATATTAAGCTCGAAAATATCTCGTTCCGGCGGAGAAGGGCTTATGCTTTTATGCGGCTTTTGACGAAAATATTTCGGGTCCATATCTTCGCCGCCTGAGATTAATAAACCATCTATATTTTTCAAATATTCTTTGATCAGTAATTTATCAATCGTATTTGCCAGCAATATTGGAACGCCACCGGATACGGCAACCGCCCTATGATACGATCTCTTTAAATAGTCAAAACCATACCTTGACGGCCAACGATACTCTGGCGCCTGTATTGTCCCGGATAGAGTTATTCCAATTTTAGGCTTATTAGAACGCATAGAGTATTGAAAGATGAATATTCCCGTCACTCAAATCAAACTCTTTTTTTAACCTTACGGCATAATCAAATCTTATTGGCCCGATAGGCGTGAAAAACTGAAGGCCCAAGCCGGAGGAAAACGCAATTGATAAAGGGGTAATATCCTTCAAGCGCGAGTATGTATTTCCAACATCGACAAATGCCGTTCCGCCGAACCTCCAGAATAATGGCCTTCTGATTTCGAGATTTCCCAGAATCATATACCTTCCGCCTTTGGGTTTTCCAAGCTTGTCTCCCGGATTATCTTCTTCGGTAAATACCGGCCCAAGCGTATTTTCGGCGTAGCCCCTTACTGTGGTCGCGCCGCCCAAGAGAAACCTGTCTTCAACGCTTGATCTGCCTGCTTTTCCCAAATCATCCATCCACCCGAACCATAAACGCGTGGCCAGGATATTCTGGGCGACAAGTATCTGATAGCGGCTCCATGAAAATTGTGCTTTGAGATAATGAAAATCTCCACCTAAAACATCGCCGACATAATCGATTCCCCCAAAGGAGTATGAACCTCTTTGCGGAATAAACAGGTTATCTCTTGTATCTCTATCCCCATAGGCTGAAATTTTCCTGCGGATTTGATTATCGCCTTCCTGCCGAAAGGCTTCCTGTTGATCCGCTGGCACGTTTTTAATATCGATATATTCGGTTGTAATATTCAAACGGGCTGTTGTGAATCGGTCAATCTCCCGTGACAGCGATAACTCACCGGCAATCCTGTCATACCTGTAATTAAAAATCGGATTTAGGGTGCTGGGTTCATAAGTAAAGCCCAATGAAGTCGGGACCCGTTGATTAAATGGCCAGGGTTCTATATAATTCAGCTCCATCGTCCATCTTATCGGCCTGAATTCGACTTTTTCCTTCAGGGCTGACGCGCCAAAGCTTTTGAGCGGCCCTTCAGGATTTGTTAATTGAAACATCGGCTTGAATCCTACAAATATCTTTCTACCGGTTCCCCATATATTACGGTACCCCCACCTCGCCGAGCCCCTCAAGACAACCTCAAAATCTTCCTCGCGGCCAAGGCCTAACCCCAGGTTGATAAATGAAGATTTTCGCTCCTGATAAGTCAAACTGAAATCGACTCTGCATGTATCGTTCAGTATCACTGCCGTAGAATCTATTTTTCTTAGATTGATCATCTTGAACAGACCGGACGAATAAAGCCGCTGTTCGGATTCGATAATATCTTTTTTGCTGTATGTCTTATCTGGTTTATTAATAAGCTCTCTTATAATTACGTTCGGGCGCGTAAAACCCTTACTTTCAATTTTAACATTGCCGTTTATTGTAAAGACAGATTCCGCCACCGCGAAAACAACAATTGCGCTTGTACTATCGACATTAAACAGATATTTATTTTCAGTTTTTGCGTAAGGATAACCGTTGTCCTTGTAAATATCTCTCAATACAAACCCGGCGGATCTGACCTTGACTCCATTCAAAGGCTCCCGCATTTTAAACTGCTTTAGCGCCTTATCTAATTTTCGATTTATTTGCGGCAATCCGCCTTCCGTCGCGATTCCCGAAAGATAGGTTCTAACGCCTTCTGAAACACGGAACAAGACTCTGACCTTATCTTTTCCATCAAATACAAGCGAATCTTCTACCATTGTAAACAAATAGCCCCGCCTTTCGTAAAATCGGCGGATAATATTAGCATCAACGGCAATATTAACCTTGGATAGTTCGCGTTTATTAAAATAATTATACCAGTGATGAGGTTTTGTAAGAAGCAGTTTCCTTATATCCGAGACCGGAAACGACCTGGCCCCGGTAATCTTGACACTTTTTACGATAGGTTCCTTGTAAGTTGCATTTTCAGAACCTGATACGTTATCTCCCCCATAAGAATGCCCGATCCAGAAAAGAAATAACAGGCTAATATTCGTGATTGAAATTAATATCGAACGAGATACCTTCATATTCCGTGCTCTGCTGTCCTTGTGAAAATTTAAAAAACCATTTGTCACTAAAATAATACTCTACGCCGATCAAGCTACCGAAGTTATCAGCTGATAGGCGCTGGGAATATCTGATATATAAATTAGGCGAAATATATTTTGCTATTGAAATCCTCGCCTTCTCTTCATCTCCTTCACCAGCGCTGAATTCAATTTCTTCAACAATCCCCTGGGCCGTTCTTGGATCAACGCCCAACAATTTAGCAATATCCATGGAACTTTCTATAACATTTTGCGTACCGCCCGATGTTGCCCAGTTTCTTTCAACAAGCAACCTCAACACATCTTCACTTGAAAGCGCGGACCCCGACAAAGTATTAATACTTGGCTCAAACAAAGTTCCTGTAATATTCAAATCCACCCTCGTAACAGAAGCTTCGCCCTCCCGGCCCCTCAAACGGGTGCTTACGATAAAATCGATTTCCGGATCGATACCGGCCACGTCCTGATATGTCAGCAAGCCCGATTCCACCCGAAACTTTTGTCCGACAAGATAATATGACCCCCGAATAACTTCAAGCGTACCCAAAATACCGTATATCCCGACATGTCTTTGTACTCTAACATCTGCCCTGAATTCCGAGTCGACTTCTTTGTTTTTAATCCAGATATTATTTTGCGCAAGAATATTCAGATCCAGGTCCCATAGCAAAGAATCTTCTATGACAGCGTCCTCAATTTGAAATTCCGGGTCATAAAAACTTTCAAAATCATTACGAATGTCAAGTTTCGTTATTACTATATCACCGCTTACAACCGGGGGAGTCGCGCCGTTTATCCTCAAATTGAAATCGCTGATTCCGCTAATATTAAATTGATCGGAAATAAAAAAGAAGTCTTTTCCGTTAACATCAATATCATATAGAAACTCTCCCAAACCCATTAATTTTATCGTTCCATGGGCAGTTACAATAGGTCTTTGCTTTTTATTTTTCAAACCTGAAAATAGATTTTTTAAGACCTTATCTACGGATTCTGGTTCAGAAACAGTCGCCGACGCGCTGTCGATAAATATCGTCTCGTTCTGCATTCTTATAGCGGCATTTACATTTGTCAGGGGCGTTTTCAGATCCAGCGTTTTTAGCTCTCCCGATGATATCGTGCTATTGCCTGTTATCATCGGCTTGCTATAATTACCCGTAAATGATAAATCGAAATCAAAATCAGTATTGAATCTTTCAACTGTCGAAATAAACAGTTCGCTTAAAACAAGCCTGCTGCCTGTTGCGGTCAAGTGCAAATCTATCGGAGCATCAGGGAAACGGTTGCTAACCTCATCAAACGCGAGATCCATCGGCAATTTGCCGGAAAATTGATAGCTGCCGTCCGGCGATATAAGAGAGCCTTCCCTGGTGTAAAGATACCTGTCATAATATTCCGCGTTTGTCGCAAGATTCCCAATAAATACGCCGTTTATTTTCACACTATCAATATTGATTGACGATTCAATTATAGGATTTTCAAAATCTCCGCGCAGTTTGGCGTTGCCTGACCAGATACCTTCAATAGTCTTATCCGGATATATCTGCTCAAGAATTGGTTGGATCTGAAATCCATCGGCATTGAAATCTAACTCCAATTCCAGATCCGTAGTAACAATTCCGGAAAGCCCGACAATCCCCGAGCCATACTTCAATCTGAATCTGTTAAACTCTGTTTCCTTTTCATAAATACTAAATACTAACGCGGAATCCGAATAAAGGCGGTTTCCGTAAATGTCGGCGGAAAGCGTATCGATTGTAAATACAGGCGGAACCGTGGTTCCGTCGAAATTTCCTTTCATCCATAGTCCACCCCCCAAGCCAGCCACAAAAGTGGTGTCTATAAATACTCGCTCTCCCGAAATGCCTGTTTCAAAAAAGCCGGAATCGGTTGAGACAGAATAAACCGTTCCGCCCGTCCACCTGCCATTAACCGTTCCGACACGATGGCTTATAAACGATTGCAAGCTTGCGTTTAGAAACAATTCTCCCGGCTCAAGACCGTATGTCCAACAAGAATCGGAAGTAAAAAAAGCGTCTACCGAAAAATCAAGAGTCGGGCCATAGACATGAAAATCGGCCATTCCTTTACCGCCAAGTTTTTTTAAAAATATCTGATCTGTAAAATCAGTAAGATCATCAAACTCAACATCTCCAGTCAAATCAATTTCGCCATTATATTCGAGGGATCCCGCGCCGGACAATGTTGTATGCTTATATCTCGCTCCAAAACCTTCCAAAAATTCAATTTTCCTCAAATCAAAAGCGAACGGCCCATAAGCGCTATCGAAATAATAATCATCTATCCAAACCGAATCGAGAGCGCAATTTATTTCCATTCTAAGGCTATGTTCGGCCAAGCCTTCGCCCCGCATTTCAACAGTTCCGGTGAATTCAGTTTCCAGGTCCGGCCCGATATTTTGAAGGTTCAAATGTTCCAATTTGCCATTGTATGAAAATGTCTCCGGCCGGGTAGAAAAATCAAGTTTGCCGGACCCCTCGAAATAGGCTTTGAATATGTTTCCCATAACCGAGGATATCTCCAGCTCCTTTTCTGAAAAGCGATACTCTATATTGACATTATCAAACTGCTTTTTCATAAAAGTACCATCGACAACAACGTTCCCAGAAAAATCCGTGAAAGCCCCCTTTAGCGCGCCTTTTGCCTGTAGATTTCCATTGATCTTAACTCCTGTTAAATTACGGACATCTTCCAAATCAAGCGGAAAGGTTGAAAATTCAAGATCAATATTATTTATAATATCCGGCCCAAGTTTCCCGGAGATACTCAATTGCGAACGGCCTGTTTGAATGTCAAGCTTACCGATGGAAAGCCCCTCAATGCCGTAGGATAAATCTCCGGCAATCGAATAAACCTCAAAATTCCGTTCATCCCATCGTCCCGAAAAGTTATCAAGAGTAACCTCGATATGATCGTCCTCCGCGGAAACGGAAAAAGCAAGATCGTTTGCGGTTATTTGTTCACCGTTTGGCAAAACCACTTCGATGGAGTGAATATAAACTCTATTTATTGAAGCGCTAACTGGGATTGTGAATTTTTTATCCCCGGCTTGAGCATTATTTTTCGCTTCCACTTGTGGAAACTCAATGGATATGGAATCTATAAGAAGAGAATTATATATTGATCGGCCCCTTATCAATTCTGTGATATCGTAATCAAGTTCTATCTTCGAAATATATATAATGGGAACATGCGCCTGTTTGGGGGGGGAGACGGTTATTTCCTCAAATTCGAGCCTGTCCCATATATCTCTATTTACCTTTCTGACATTTATTTCAATATCTTTTCCGGAAGAGAAAATGGAACCAATCCAATTATTCAGTTCAGACTCAGGAAGAGTAGTAAAATAATACACATACGCTCCAGCCATTACAACTATCAGAATAATTCCAAATATATACGCGGGTATTCTAATTAATAGTTTCATAATAGCTTATACTCTCTATAACTGGAAATCGTTGAGCGAATCAGATGGCTTTTTGCCGGTAATTTTTGACCATAAAATAAGGCTGCTTTCGATTTTTGAGAAAGAAACCCAAATAGAACCGGTGATGATAGCTTCATAAATTTCAAGATCACCGCAACCGACATTTCTCGCCCCTCTAATGTGCGAATAAAGCTGGCGTGCGGCTCCAAGAGCAGTCAATGATGATACCACAGCCAACTCGCGCAATTTAATACTCAGGCCATCACGAGACAAAATGTGACCATACCCTTCGGCTATCATTAAATAGCCCAAATCGGGACAAAAATCACTAATTTTATTCCTGATTTTTTCGAATTTATCTTTATGCACCTGTTTGGCGGTTGTTTCGCCCTTTTTAAGCAAAGTATCATCATCCATTAATCGGGTAGGCCCAAAGCGCTTTAAAGATAATTTATCTTTTTTTTGCAATACTTCATCCAAGCAAAAAAAGGATTCTATGGCTTTGGGATATCCGCAAAATAAATATCCCTGCAAAAGCGCCTCGTATGCTTTTCTTAATTCTTCATCGCCATTTACATAGATATCAAGAATGATTTTGAGAAGTTCGATGCTCTCTGCGGCCTGCAAAAAAGATATCGAGCATAAAAGCCTGTTTTCAACCGAAAGCCCTTCTCGTGAAAACAGTTTTTTTATCATTTCATATTTTTTATCCGGGAAAATCCCTTTAGCTTTTTCACTATTAAAAATCATTTCAACTCCAAATAAAAAAGCCACCGTCTCAGAATAGAGAAACGGTGGCATTCAGTATTTTACCTGTTTAAGTCAAACCTTTTCTGAATGTTAATCCCATTTTGAAAAACGGTATATAAATAGCGATAATGATCGCTCCGATAACTATGGCGATAAGGATAATCATAAGAGGTTCGATTAAAGAGGTCATTCTCATAATTACAGCTTCAAGTTGCTTATCATAAAATATCGCAGCTTTTCCAAGCATTTTATCCATTTCACCGGTTTCTTCACCGGTTGAGGCCAACGAAAGCAGTGTGTTCGGAAATCTGTCTGTTTTTTTCAAGGATGCCGAAATTGAAAACCCATCCCTGATAAGCCCATTGGCCTGATGGACTGCTGCTTTATAATGGACATTATCCATTACCCTATAAACAAGATTCATTGCGTCAACTACCGGCACACCGGCTGTGAGAAGCATCCCCAAGGTGCGGCAGAATTTACTTAAAAGCGAATTTAATACAACATGCTTAAATACCGGTACCGATAGTTTTATTCTGTCGGCAATTTTTCTACCGGTTACTGTCAGCATCCCAATCCTAATTAATATTAGCGCCAGTATCGTGGCCAAAAAAGTTGAAAGGATGTTGCCCCCAATAATATTCGATATTCCAATTAATATTTGAGTTGGAATCGGAAGATCAGCTCCAAATTTCGCATAAATCGCCTCGAACTGAGGAACTACATACCCAACAAGAATAATTGTAATGACTGTAAGAATAACCGCTACCAAAGACGGGTAAATCATAGCGGAAATTATCTTCCTTCTGGTATCCTGAATAAATTCAAGATAGTCTGCCATCTCTGCTAAAACATTATGTAAGGCCCCTGACACTTCGCCTGATTTAACAAGCGCTATGTACAGAGGCGAAAACACGCCAGGATGCCTTTCAAAAGCATCCGATAGCGTAAATCCCTTCTTAACATCATTCAACAGCTGGGCAACGACTTTTTTAAACTTCTTTTGGCTTTCTTCGTAGAGAAGGTTATTGAGTGATTTTTCTATTGTTAAGCCTGCAGAAACCATTGTTGATAATTGTCTTGTAAAAAATACTAGTGTGCCTAAAGGGATCGAAGTTTTCAGCTTATGTATATATAGAGAGATCTCATCAAAAAGCGAAACTTTCTTTTTCGAGGCGGCTGTTCCTGCGTCAACTATGGATATTACTGTCTTCCCTGATTCACGGAGCTTATTCAAGGCCGAATCAAGGCTGGCCGCGGCTATTGTCCCTTCGTGTTTGTTTCCCTTAGTGTCTTTAATGAGATATGCAAAACTCGGCATGCATCAACCTTTCTAATGGTCCAACAATCTATCAATCGTATTTGCGGAAACCGTTTATTCCGTTTGCCGCCTATCTATTCCTCATCGATGGTTTTACTGATTACTTCTTTCGCTGAAACGGTTCCCGCGACAAATTTCCTTATTCCGGCTTCACGTATTGAAATTAATCCGCTTTGGGCGGCCACCTGTCTCAAATCATCCTGGTTTCCACCTTCGAATATAACTTTTCTAATGGAAAGTTTCATTTCCAAAAGCTCGAACAAAGCGGTACGTCCAAAGTAGCCTGTGTTTCTGCAGCGGACACATCCTGTTTCGCGATAAAAAGTATTATTTTTATATTTGTCAGGGTCCATTTTCAGTTTCTGGAACACTTCAATAGACGGCTTATATTCCTCTTTGCAGCCTTCGCACAGCGTTCTAACAAGCCTTTGGGCCATTATAAGATTCGTAACCGATCCGGCCAGATACTTCGGAACGCCTATATCAAGAAGCCGCGTTATAGTGGAGGGCGCGTCGTTGGCGTGAAGCGTTGTAAATACCAGATGTCCTGTTAACGCGAATTTAATCGCGATATCAGCCGTTTCTTTGTCCCTTATTTCGCCAATCAATACTTTATCAGGGTCCTGTCTCAAAATTGACCTCAAAGATGACGCGAACGTCAATCCGATTGACTCATTAGTTGCGATCTGATTGACGCCGTCGATTTGGTATTCCACCGGGTCTTCAACCGTGATAATATTATCTTCCTCATTCTGGATTTCCTTAAGCGCCGCATGCAGGGTTGTAGATTTTCCACAGCCAGTGGGGCCCGATACAATGACCATTCCGTAGGGCATCAAAATCCACTTGCGGAATATTTCAAGCATATCGTTGTCGAAACCGAGGTTCCCAAGAGTAAAATCAAACCCCTTTTTATCCAGAAGCCTCAACACCGCTTTCTCACCTTTGACAGTGGGAATAATCGAAACGCGTACGTCCACCTCTCTGTCGGGAGATTTAATCGAAATCCTGCCGTCCTGCGGAAGGCGCCGCTCGGCGATATTCAGATTAGACATTACTTTTATTCTTGAAATAATCGCCACTCCCGATTTGATAGGCGCTGTCATTACTTCCTGTAACGCCCCATCAATTCTGTAACGAACCAAAAGAGCGTCAAAAAGCGGCTCGATATGAATATCCGTTGCCCTGCCTTTAATAGCATCTGAGATAATCAGGTTTACAAGTTTGACAATAGGAGCGTCATCAAGTTCTTTTTTAAGCTGGTTTATATCAATATCGTCGAGCTCGGCCCCATCCGTGGAAACAACAAAGTCCAGGCCGGAAAGAGCTTCTGTAACTTCGCCGGTGGCCCTGTGCTCCTTGTAGTGCCGCTCTATGGCTTCGTCGATAACGCTTCGTACGCCGATATGCAGAATAATTTGCTGGGAGGTTATTTTTTGCAGATTGTCAATTACAACAATGTCTTCCGGGTCAACCATCACAACATGCAACTGCCCTTCATCATGGGCGAAAGCAAGACAATGATATTCACGGGCGAAAAACTCCGGTATATACTCCAGCGCTTCCTTATTAATCTTTATGAGGTCTTCCGCGGAAACCAGCGGAATATCCAATTGTTTGGAAAGAGCCGTGGCAAGGTTTTCTTCATCTATCATACCCTCGGCCAATAAAACCTCACCCAGCCTTTTTCCGTTATCTTTTTGTTTCTCCAGCGCCTTTTGAAGCTTATCCTCTGTTAAAACTTCTATTCTAACAAGCACTTCACCTAGTCGTTCCATTAAGACTTCTCCGGAATTTTCACTATTGTGGACGCGCGCATGTTAAACTGACCTCTTCTTCAACATCCGGATAGCCAAATAACGACGCGCGAACTGCTGTCTCAATCATTGGGATTCCACTAGGTTGAGTAGGGATTTCACATCCGGTAATCCGGTAGATCGTCTCGGCTACTCCAACCGAATCCGTATAAACTAAGGTTGGCCCTATTATGGAACCTGCCACTACTGCCGAGAAGACAATCAGACCGCCCTCAACCGGACATCCTCCGCCGTCTGTTAGAAGCGCCATAATATCAGAATCATCGGAAACGAAACATGAATTGCTTGTGCACCAAAGATTTCCAGGGTCGGCCAGGAGAGAAATTACCGGGGCATAGATCGGCAAGGGAAAGGCATCAGATGTATCACCTACAGCTGTTGAATCGCCTGCGGATGTCGCGACAACCTGTATCAGATCAAGAGCGGCGTAACAACCGAAGAGGATACGAGAGAACGCCCAGCCTTCCACCGAATCAAGATGATAAGGTCTGGGGGCCCCTGTAATGGAATTACCCTCAATATCAGCGATATTATTGGGAATTAAAGTGAAATACACAGCAGTACCATATTCGACAGGATTGGCGTAAACATCCATAACTTGAGCGGCGACTTGTACATATCTCTCGGGAGTTTGAGGATTGGTTGCCTCGGCAATAGAGTTAAAATGCGCGATAACAGTAGCGGGAGGCCCGGAAGATATAGTGATTAACGATTTTTCGTCGCATACGAACAGCGAATCAGGCGGTAAAGGAATCGTGCAAGCCCTTATAGAAACCGATCCCGATACTTCTCCCGAATAAATCTGAACTACAGCCTGTCCGTTAATATTTGTCGCCATAGTATCGTGATATACTCCCGGTTCGGTGTCAAAAGAGGGCCTTTCCGGAGTTCCTGGGGTTCCGGGAGCAACAATAATTTGAAACGCCACAACGTATCCCTCTGAAAGAGGGTTCCCGAAAGCGTCCGCGAGAGTCGCGATAATCTGGCATGAAGCGCCGCCAACTTCTATGCTGCCCTGGCTGGCGGACAATTGAAGCGTCGTCGCCTCAGAAGACAAACAATGATAAACAACCGGCTGTACGGTCCAGATAGTGTCGTTTGCTGTATTAGGTTTCGGCACATACGCCCTTACATTATCATCTCCGGTTTCCGATCCAATTAAATAAATGGAAGTAGCTATCCCGTCCATCGTCGGCGCGGCTGAAGGAGTTAAAGTTGATGTTACAATCTGATTTGTAAATGTAATTTGGGTGCCGTTGGCAACAGGATTGCCGTTGGCGTCTATAGCACTAACCTGGACCGTGTCGGTAGATCCCGAACCCGCAATTAATGTAACAGTCGTTTCCGGCCTGACAAACACAAGCTCATCTACGGCGCCGGGAACGTATGTAACTATTACAGTATCCGCGACAATTACCGTATCATTCGCGTTGCCCCATACGAAAACAGAATCGACATTTGGAGCGGTCACAATATTGGCTGGCGCTGTTAATGTGGCGACAGCTTGTCCGCTGGTTGTTGTTGCCTGCGTAGGCGTCAAAAAGCCTGTTCCTGAGTGCTCAAAGAAAATCGCGGTTCCGTCGGAAATCAAACCGCCGGATGAGTCCTGGACCGTTACGTATATTTGCGTGGAATCTTCGCCATCAGCGACCACGTTCTGTTTTTGCAATGAAACGGTTATAAATCCAATAGACAATATCGGCAAAATTTCCACATCAAGAGAATCAATTGCCTCATGGATTGTTTGAAGCCCATATTCCGCAAAAATCCTTGTAACGCCCAAATGTCCCGGAAAGGGCCGGTAAACTGATTCGGCAATCCCATTTTCATCGGTAACCGCCGTACCCGCGATTGATCCGTCAAAAGGCTGATTCCGGAACCGCACAGTATCGCCCATTATGCCATGTCCATAAGTATCAAGAAGAATAGCCCTGATTACTGTTGAATCCGATCCATCTCCTATAATCGTTTCTCTCTCTGCGTCAAGGCTCAATGTATTATTTACGGGAATCAATTCAATCACCGTTGAAGTCGCGAAAAACTCCAAAGAATCAGTTGGCGATGTTGTTACAGCCTGAATTATGACGGAATCCGGATTAGTCGTTTCATCTTCCGATGTGTTATAAAATAAGACAGATACTGTCCCTTCAATGTTCGTTGCCGGAGCGCCGCTTCCCGTAGTATCTACTAGCCGTCCGACATTATTTAATATGGAGAACTGCACCGGCTGTCCCGGCACGCCGGTTCTTGCGGTATCTACCAATGTTGCCGTTATAACATAAGGGTCGCCGTCCCGATCAATTAATTTGGGAATTGAAGGGTTGTGATCAACAGTTAGAGTGTAATCCGATGGCCCCGTTATGTAAAGGGTTGAAACCCTTTCAAGCGTATCCACAGATACTTTTATATTTGTCATTCCAAAAACACCGGGTTCGGCGATAAAAAGCGCTGATGTAATTCCATTGGAATCCGTTGGGGCGGGAGAAGTCAAAAAACCGATTGCGGGTTCCCTGGTAATGTTTACAAAAACGCTATCCAGTCCAACACCGGCGGCGTCGATAACCGAAATCACTATGCTTGCAGTATCTATTGCCGTTGTCGTAGGCAAATTGAGCTGCGGAGGAGTAATATTTACTATTATATTACTTACGTCTGACGCTTGAAGCTCTTGAAAATCTAATGCCCGCCTCTTGTCGCAAGCCGCGAATAGCAACAAGGCAGCCGAAGCTAAGATCAAGGCTGAAACTACTGCCCGATTAATTCCTTTAATTGCCAGCATGGGAACCTCCTCGTACTGGAATTTAAAATTATTATTAATATCCCTGTTCCTTCAACCGTTCAGAAAGGGGAATTTTGACTTTATTCAATTCGCCTTCTAATTCCTCAACTTCAGACTTGGTTTTATCGATTCCTTCATATTCCGGCTCGGCCAATTTTTCCATATCTATAATGTCGCCTTCATTGAGTATCATATTGCCTTGACTCGTAAGATTCCCGGCATCAGAATAGCTAAGCTCTTCATGTACAATCCGGGGCGTAACTTGAATTAACAGGTCTGTTTTTCGCGTTGAATGAAATTTATGCGTAAAAAATTGGCCAATAATTGGAATATTGGAAAACAGCGGCATTTTGTATTCCACAATCGCGTCATCAACCGATAACAAACCCCCGATAAATATCTTCTGTCCATCCTTGACCAATACGGTAGTGCTGGCAGTCCTGATTTTTTTTCTTGGATAAAGGCCCTGGACCAGTTCGGTAATCGATGATACTTCCGGATTGACTTTAACCGTTATATATCCATCCGAATTAATCGTCGGCGTAATGCTGAGTTTAATACCTACCGAATCTGTTACTATTACGGCATTTTCCCTTGACGTAACCGCGAATTGAAGAGTTTCACCAATAAGAATTTTTGCTTCGCGGTTGTTCAAAGTAGTTAGCTGCGCGTGGGCCAATACTTTTGCCTTGTTTCTCTTCATAAGAAAGTCGAGAGTAATATCAAAAGCGTTGAGCTGGCGGGAAAAATTGAACACATTATCGAACCCGTCGATTTTTTCAAAGGAATATTTCTCGGGAAGCTGGTCCAGGTCGGGTAAATCGCCTCCAAAATCATTTTGGGTGGGCGGTCTTGAAGAACCGGTCGCCTGATAGTCGGCATCCTTATTCAATGGAGATTCCGCGATAATGGTTGTCAAGTTGGAGAGTTTCTCCCAATCAATTCCAAATTCGTCAAGACCATCTGTCGCGATTTCAATCAAACGGGCTTCCAAAAGAATCTGGGCAGCCGGAACATCAACCTCTCTTACAATATCAGCGATTTCCGCGGTAACCTTTGGGCTGGCCATAACAAGCAAACGGTTTCCAGAAGAATCGATTTGCACTTTTCCCGTCAAGTCCTGCAATAGCTCTTTTATCTCGGGGGCGTTAGAATACTGAAGGTGAATGACGCTTGGGGCAAGTCCGATCTCCGATTCAAGGGCCGATTCTTCGGCAACAAGAAATGAATTTCCAACGGTTTCGTATGATAGGCCAGCCGCCCTTACCACGAGGTTGATGGCCTCGCTTATGGGAGTGTCCTTTAAATGTACCGAAATCCTCTCCTTAGTATTAACGCCGGGACCTGTTACAATATTAAAACCGGATTTTTCAGCGAGAATACTTAAAATTGATGGTAGAAAGGCATCGTCAGCATCGAGTGTAATAGTTTTTTCAAGCCCTTTATGCACATCATTTGAAACTGGTAAGTCTGTTGAAGTTCCCTGGCCGAAACACATCCCGGCCATAATCAGATAAACTATCGCTGTAAGAAACAGACTCGCACCCCTCATGGACGCTTTAATCAAGATTTCCTCCTTAAGATTACGCAAATACGGTAAAACTAATAATTATCCTAAAATTCTGTGTTATTGGAATACTCCGAACTTTTATCATTCTCTTTGAAATTTGAAACCGGTCTATTTGTTATGACCATCTTCTTGCCGTCTTTGTTCAGAAGAACCTGCTTCTTTTCAATTTTGATGACCCTGTAGGCTTTGCCTATATAATCTCCGGCCTGTACAACATAGCTTTTCCCGTTATATTTAATAATAGCTTTAGGGGTTTCATCCACAACTGTCGCGGTCAGCCGGATTTCACTTTCCTCGCGCGACTCTTTGTTCCCGCGGGTATCATACTTAAAGTCCTTGATCACTCTGCCAAGAAACAATGGATCCTGTTTAAGGCGGAACCTGAATTGTTGCCGATCCGCCCAAACAAATTCAAGAGTATCGAGGGTCGCCTTCAGGTTTGTGTTGGCGTCGAGCGAAACCGGCGCTTCCTGTTGGACCTCGGCAAAACTGCCGGGGATAACAAAAAACACCTGGTATATAGAAAAACCCAAAAAAGCCACTAACGCCACGGCCGCTAATACGGCCATACTTTTAATTATGCTCTCCCAATTCACCTTTATAACTCGCTTTCAAAATTGCCAAAGTGCTAATGCGAAGACTAATAGAATGCTGGTTAGGTTTTCCGCTAATCTCGCTCGCGTAACTTGCTTTATCAATTTCATTTGATAGAGAAAATGAAACCACTTTAATAAGATGTGGAGATTTTTCAAGAACATCGAGGAATTCTCCAATCTCTTTGTAGCTTGAGATGACTTTCAACTCGTAAGGGACTTCGATATATTCAATTTTTTCGTAGGAATAATCATTGTCGGCACCGATAACATCCAGCGGGGTGAGAGCAACAAGCCTGATTCCAAGCTTATCCAAAGTACTTGTTAGATAGCGAAGAAATGGGATCGAGGATTTCTCAGCAAGGGAATCCGAAGGATTGTCGATAAGATTGTTTTGAATGAGCTTGTTGATCCCCTCGCGCTTTTCAGATAGAATTTGCGCCCCCAGAAGCTGCTTATTTTTATTCTCTATTTCCAGGCGCAAGCTCTCGATCATATCAGGCTGCGGCTCGACTACTTTCTGATAATAAGCATAAGCGCTTCCAAGAAATACTAATACCAAAAAAAGGACCAATAAATTATTTTTCATCAATTCTCCAACTTTATATTTTTACCAAACAAGCTATCTCAAATTTAACTATTTCCTGCTCGCCGCGCCTGACTCTTTGTGAAGATTGGAATTTTATTTCAGTAAAATCGGAACTGAAACCTTCGTGTGCTTTTATTATGTCGATAATCGAGACAACTAAATCGAGATCTTTCATATCGGCTTTAACCCGCGAAATACCCTTAATCAAAAACGCGTTCATTCTGTCGTCATATACAAGCTCTGTAATAGCGACATCTTTTGGAAGAATATTTCCCAAAACCGATATTTTTTCGGACCAGACAAGCCTGCCCATAGTAATTTCCGCGAGAGTAAAAACATCTTCGGGGGAAAGATAATCAGCCGAAGATTCCAATGCCGCAATCTTTTCTTCTATTGACTTTACCTCGTCGCGCATCTTGTTAATTTTCAAAGTTGTCTGAAACGATCCATAACCGGCCGCCCCCGCTATGGCGAGCATGACTACGAAAAACATGATTATAGATATTACCTTTTTTCTTTTTTGCGCCTGCTCAAATTGGTCAAAACGGTTTGAGGCCTTGTTCAGGTTAATCAGGAAAAGTTTTGCTTTCATTATTCCTCCCTCATCGCCAGCCCGCAGGCAGTTGCTAATTGAGTGCCTATTGACTCGTTAAAACCGGGAGGCACGGTGAATAACTCACAGGGATTATAAATTTCAACATTCATGGATAAGGCCTGCGCCAGATGAGAATTAAGATTTGCCATACAGGCGGTTCCGCCGCAGATTAGCAATTTATCAAACTCTCTGATTCCGGTTTCCTTGGAATAATAACGTAAAGATCTTCGAAGCTCGTCGACAAGCGTATCTATGGCTTTCCTGCGGGCGATTTTTATTGAAGATCCTCCGCCCTCTCCCTCGTTAAGAAAGGCTCCCATACCCTTTGTTCGTTTAAGCTCTTCAGCTTCCAAATACTCAATGTCCAGCAAGCTTTTTATGTCTTCTGTCAATTTATGGCCGCCAATCGCGATATCTCTTGAAAAAAGCATGCCATGATCTGAAAAAACTGTAAAAGTTGAAAATTTGGCCCCGATATCAAGAAATGATATTGCGGCCTCGCCAATAGGTTTGCCCTGAGAAAGTAAATAGGAATTTACCAGCGCCGTGCATTCCGCGTCCAAAACCTTAGGTTTTACTCCAAGCTCCTCTAACATCTTTACCTGATAATCAAACGCTTTCTTGGTTGTCGCGACCATTAGGATATCAATATTGGTTTCGCTGGCGCTATCGGATAAAATCTGGTAATCGAGAATTGCTTCGGTGTCTTCAAGCGGCAAATGTTTGCGAGCCTCAAAAGCCAGGGAAGATTCCAACTCTTCCGCGCTTAATGAAATCGATTTTATCTGCTTGACCGCGACATTCTGCCCGCCAATTGAACAGTTGAGATTTTTAACTCTTTTAGGATTCAGTTTTAATTGTTTGAAACAATCCTTGACCGCGGCCGATTGCCGACTGTAGCTTGGCCCCTCGATATCGTAATCCTCGCCTTCGCCATAAATATCAGCCATAGCGTAATTCTTCAGCCTGTAACGGCCGTCTTCCATATCTACTTCAACAAGTTTTACAGAGTAGGAGCCAATATCCAGACCAAGTACAGATTTTGCCATTTCATCCTTCCTTATTAAAACCCGTTAGCATAATTGGGTCTAAAAACGCATTTAATGTAAAAAACATTTTAATAGCTTCAAATTCTCAAATTCCGGTTTCCGTTTCAAAATATATGACCGCGTTTTCCCTGGCCTTAATAAAATGCGGGGGCGGGTCATTTTGCAGTCTGGTGTCATAGTAATAGTCCTTTTCGATAAATCCTCTTTCCCCCCAACTACTATAAGTAGTATGCACTAACCCGCGGTTTCTCTGCGCCAGCGAACCATAAATAAACAAGGATTGCTTAACATTGTTATTGGGGTTTGGGACCGTTCCATAATCATAGATATCTCGAACTGAAATAGACCCATTGATGGCAGCCATGGCGGCATTAATATAAACCGTATCGCTGACGCTGTCGCCAACCATAATATAATCTTCCGAAATCAAGCCAAGAACATCATCAATATCCGTGGGGACAGAATTGTCCGAGGCCGCGTGTTTATAAACTAAATTATCCCAGATAATCATTGTGTCGGAACTTGCTACGGTCAATTTGCCTTCAAAACCGTCCGAATAAAAAAGTGTATCCATCAGGTCCGGCCTGCCCCGATTGGCCTTGATAATTACTTTGCCATGAACAAATAGCGCGCCAATAGCGTCAGGCACTTGAAAGATATCCTCCGTGGCCGAGATATATGGAGGTAAACATCGCATAATCGTATCGGGATCATCGAAATACGGTCCGCAATGTCTTACATAAATATTCCTGCCGCTAAAAGTCAATTCTGTAAATGAGTCCACGGAATCGGGACAGAAAGTGCCAAAGTTTCGCCTGTAAGAAAAATTTCTTATCTCATCGGCCTGGTCCGGGAAATAAATCTCGGCGGCGTTGAGATCTAATCCTTCATCAAATTGAGCCTGATTATTAGATGGATCGATATAAGAGGCGCACGATGTGACTTTCTTTTTAAAGCGGGGGGACCCCATAATATGCAAGGTGTCATTGGAATGCACTTTTCCGTCAAGCGTATCCGGCGACCAAAAACGGACAATTTCATTTCTGCCCGGATCGCGCTCTTTATCAGAAAGGTATAGATAATCGGCAAATGTCTCCTGAATCTGGAAAGTAGTTACGGTTGTCTCAAACATGTGCTCTGATCCATAAAATGTCGATCTACCGCTGCTGTTGACATAATATCCGCGCGCCGTGCTGTAAAAAAGACCTCCCTGTATATTGCTGGTAAAGGATACTTGAGATCTGTACCAATTTTGAAGGTAGAATTCAACCCAATTTCCCAATCTGGTAGGGTAAATCCCGCCGTTTTTGACAAGAGTGACGGTAAGAATGTTACCGGCTTGGTTAGTATATAAAGATTGCGTTTCCGCAATCTCTCTGCCAATTGTTTTTTCAAAACTATCAACGGTCGACAAAAAACCCAGGCCCATAACAAACATGGCAAATGAGAGAACTACGGCCAGTACAAGGACGCTGCCTTTTTCTTTTTCGCTTTTAAAGCTGTTCATCTCCGCCTCCGGGATTATTAAAAGTTCTTTTTATTTTAGAGCTTATTTCTTTTTGAACTTACGGTTGATAAATAAAGAGTGTCACCGCGATCGTCCTCTAAAACCAATTCGATCCTTATCAACGAAAACCCTCTTATATATGGGCTCGGAGTCCCGATATGATCAAGATCGGTGAATGTAAGGTCCTTTACCTTCAAATACGGTTCCTCCCCATGGCCTGTATTGAAATCGAGCATGGGAAGTAAAGTCATATTCAGTTTATTGGTCCCGCGCCGCCTATCATTCCATTTAATATTTTCCCCTAATTCATTAAAATAAAAATCGGCTGCACCACCGCCCCAATCAGCAGCATAGGCCATATCGAGCTTGGCGTTGCTTACGCCTCCAAATGGCTTGATTCGCGCCCGACCGCAAAGTCTGATGGCTTTGCTCATTTTACTTAAAGCCGCCGAACCCTCATTATACAAAACCATCTTGCTCGAATTCTGCCGGGTGTATCGAACACCTTCAGTATATGTATAAAGCATCCCGGTAAACGCGATGGCCGCAATAGCCATGGCCGATACAACTTCAACTATTGTCAAGCCGGCATTGGGTTTGGTTTTCTTCATTAAATATCGAACCATATTTTCACTCTGGATTAAAAAGCGCTCCTCAACTCAATATGATACGGGCGGCCGGACAACTCCTCCCATTCATACAGCACTGAAACCATGCTATAATAAGGAAACCCCGTATCCTCGTCGAATTCCGCGCTGGGATCTACTGTAACCGTGTATTCGGCAACTATGCCAACATGATCATCGCTTGAGGCGATCAGCGTGTCAATATCTGATGCTCGGAATGTTATTGGAACTACTCCGTTCTCTCTCCGGCTATAGCTCATATCCTCCATAATTGCCCTGGCCCTTTCCAGCGCGATCCGGCGGTGATACTGCTCTCCAATCAACTCTGTGCCATTGATAAACATGATATACATTGCCATGACTGACATCGCGATAATAATCATCGCAACCATGACCTCAACCAATGTTAAGCCTTTTTGGCTACCATATCTTTTATTATCGAAACCGCCGGCCATTCATTTCACCTTAATCCAAGAATAATTTCGAATTATCCGCCTTCTGGGCAGCTACCGAACGTTCAATCTTTCCTTCCGCGACAAGATTCAGCAGGTTTTGGTCAAGCGACTGCATACCGGATTTGCCGCCCGCCTGAATAATAGAAGGAATCTGATATATCTTGTCCTCGCGGATCAGATTTCTAACGGCCACGTTAGCGATCATTATCTCACAAGCCGGAACGCGGCCTTTGACTTTATGGGGAAGAAGCGACTGGGCGACAACCGCCTGTAAAGATTCGGCAAGCATGGAACGGACCTGGCTTTTCTGCTCGGGAGGGAAAATATCAATAATACGGTCAATAGTTTTGGTGGCCGATGACGTATGTAGCGTTGACAGCACGAGATGTCCGGTTTCGGCGGCTGTTAAAGCCAGCGAAATTGTCTCAAGATCTCTCATCTCGCCTAAGAGAATGACATCCGGGTCTTCACGCAAAGCCGCTCTTAAAGCGTTAGCAAATGAAAGCGTAGACGAACCTAATTCTCTTTGGTTAATCAATGAATGGCGGCTGCTATGAAAATACTCAACCGGGTCCTCAATTGTTATTACATGGCACTCTTTGTGCTCATTTATCCAATCAACCATGGTAGCCAGGGTCGTTGTCTTTCCGGAGCCGGTCGGGCCTGTCATCAAAACAAGTCCTCTTTCAAGAAGAGAGAGTTTTTTTAGAATATCCGAAAGCCCCAGCTCTTCAAACGAAAGGATATTTGCCGGAATAGTCCTGAATGCCCCGCCAAACCCCTGTATCTGCTTATAAATATTGCATCTGAATCTTGTTGAATCGTCTATTTCTTTTGCGAAATCGATCTCGTATTGTTCTTCAAAGCGTTTCTTTTGATCTCTATCCATGGCCGACAACAACAATGACCTTATGCCTTCTCTGTCAAGTCCGGGCAAATCAAGCTTATGAAGAATGCCGTCTATTCGTATCATCGGAGTTGACCCCTCGGACAGATGCAAGTCCGAAGCGCCCTGATCTTTTGTAAACTGCAAAAGTTCCTCTATTGATAGAATTTTCTTTTCGGCGGAGACAACTCCGCCGGTTGTATCAAAACTTTCCACTGCGTTAATCCAATATTGAAAGGTTTATATTCATCAATCGAACCCGTAGCCGCTCCATGTGCCCAAAGTAGCGTCAAAGCGTACAATTTTGCCAGCACCGCCCGGCATTAGTCCTTGCGATGTTGCCTGAATAAACTGAATACCATTGGAACTCGCAACAAGGTTGAATTGCCAGCGATCTTCCGTTAATGGGTCGAGTTGAAGTTTGTGAAGCTGGCGAATATCGGTTGCCCATTGGCCTGTTTCGGCATACTGCACTTTGGCGGCTGCCATAACCGCGGAGATAGCCTCTTGGGCTTCACCGGCCCTCGCGCTTTCCACGTAGCTCAGATAAATCGGAACGGCGATTGCCGCCAAAATCGCAAGAATTACAAGCACGATGGCCAATTCTACCATCGTGAAACCTTGTGATTCTCTTTTTTTAATCATCCTCATCAAGTTACTCCTTTAATTGTGCATTACTATTTAATTTTCAACTAACAATCCAATAATTTAAAATCAAATCAGAGTTCGCAACTCTCTTTATTAAAAAACGTTATGACATCTTATCAATATAAATATATCGATAAAAGCAGTCAACTCAAAAAAAACGCATCTTAACAAATCAATCCCATGTCATAACAGATAACAGAAGTAAAATAAAGGGAGTTCCATTTTCTAAGTCATGCAACTCACAAAGCCATGCCCTTTAGCAAAGAAATTTGGGTGGCCTTGTAACCACGTGAAATATGGGGGGGTTAGCAGGTCGCAGGCTAATTCTTGAATTCTTTCTTCAAGCTATTGATCTCATCGCGAAGGCGATCCATTTCATCTTTCAAATCATGAGCTTCTTTTTCAGGCTCATCGGTATCCGGGATTAGCAACTTATTGACTGCTTTTCAATTTAAGGAAATGCTTGGCTATACCCCGATTTCCTGCGAAATTACCGCGTTAACAAAATGATCTCTATTGGTTTGAATCTATACAAGGCAGCCTTCTCTTGATTTTAAAAATTCTTGTTAACTTTCAACCCTCTATTAATCTCAGGCAAGACAAATTGATCAATCTTCGAGGATGAGTCGGCCAGAAGCAAACTGTCATCGAGAACTTTGTCTCTGGCAAGAATATCCTCGGGCACGGGTACCGACCAGACAATAACGCTGGGATCGTCCCCAATATCAAGAGGCTCCTGTTGTCCCGGCGCTTCAAGGGCTGATTTGATTTCGGTGCCGGTGAAAGTTCTATTGACCTCGCTAACAGGCGGGCCAATAATAAAAAAGACTATGGCCGCGGCAGCCATAAACGCCGCGGACGCCATTGCAAATCTATAACGAATTTTCCCAAATGCCTCCTTAGTTTTTGGTTTAGCGCGGGCGGCGGCAAGCACATTGTCCGCAAACCCTTCGGATACCTTCAACGATGGCAGCCGGTGAGTCACATTAGAAATAACTTCAAACTCAGCCAGCTTTTGCCGGCATTCCGCGCATCCTTTGAGATGCTCTTCAACGGACCGCCTTATTGCCGGGCTTAGTTGACCATCAATATAGGCTGATAGTCTGCGGGATGCCCCTCGACAATTCATACTGTAACTCCTTATACGGTTTTAATTTTTCTCTCAATATCGACCTTGCCCTGTTGATCCGGGATTTGACAGTCCCGACAGGAACACACATAACCTCCGCTATCTGCTGATACGGCAAACGCTGAATATCGCAGAGAACAAATGCTGTCTTATAGTCCTCGGGGAGCCTGTCAATGGCTCGTTGAAGTATGGGAGCCAGGCCCTCTATCCTCGTGGTCGTTGTGCCCGCCAACTCCAGATCGGATTCTTCCTTCAGGAAATCAAGGCTTAAGAATTTCCGAAGTTTTCTCTTGCGCAATTCCGACCGGCTAAGATTCAGAGCAATTGTATAAATCCAGGTAGAAACGGCGTATTGGGGCGTATAACTCATTTTCTGCTTAAAAATCCTGAGAAATGTTTCCTGCACAATCTCTTCGGACGTCTCGCGGTTCGTGACGATCCTTCCCACGAAATTGAGAAGCCTGTTTTGAAAACGGACCACTAATTCGCGGAATGCTTTTTCATCGCCCGCTTGAATTAGCTCCATAATCTCTTTATCTGTTGTTTTCGGAACTTTCGTATTATCTGATTTCAAAATTACTCCTTGCCCTGTTTATTACATTATACCATTACTGACAGTAGGAGTTCCCAAAATATATGTGCTAATTTTGCACGATTCCAAAGAATATTGGGATTATTTGAATAAATGTTGGCGCGGTTTTTCGATGTTTTCGGTACTTTTTACATTTCGGGTGGCGTTTTTTATCAAGGCCTCCTCAAATTTGCGGAATTTTCGGATATGTCGATCCACCTTGTCGTTAATTTTGGCCAGGGCAACAGCAAGCAACACAACGGATACGCCTATTGTCATTATCGTAATATCAAACATACTAATTCCTTTCAATTAGTGCTATCGGATATAATATTACCGGGCTTTAGGTTGGCTCAGCGATAAAGCGTCACAGACAAAATCCATGAAACACAGGAGGTTAACAAAATCGGAATTGCTACTAAAAGCAGTGTTTTTGCCAGTGATGCACGGAAATACTGGCTTGTCAAAACAAGGCAAAGATGCACCGGCGAAGCCATTACGCCCATAAAACCGCCCGTAAAAGCCAACAATATACCGGCGCGATACGATAAAGATTCAGCGCCCAAAAGAGGCAATATTATTGGAAACCCTACTCCGATATAGGCCGAAGTTACGCCTGTCAAAACTCCCACCACAAATGGGACGGAGAAGGCTACAAGCCCCGGCGATATATTGAGTTGCATGAGTTCTTCGTAAAAAAGGCGGGCAACCCCGCTTTTTTCCATTGTAAACATTAAAGTCATCACGCCAAAAATCAGGAGAATAATCCCGGGCGAGAATCCTTTGCGCAGGGCTGAAACGATCTTTGTTTTCGGAAGCTTATATCGGAAAACCAATATTATTAAAACAAGCGTTACGGAAATAACTAAATCAATTTTTAAAACCAGCCCGACAACGACAATAAATAGAATAGGCCATAGCGATTTCATAAGCTTTATGATTTTTTTCTCCCCGGTTGTTTTTTTTGGCGAACCAACCTTCCCAAGTAAAAGTCCGGTAAGTATGCAGGTAATGCTAATGGGGAAATTGATAATGGCCACATCCCAAACGGATAAATTCAAGACGACTGCGGCAAGAATTATACTTGGATAAAGCGGCCAGGTCGCCTCCCAGACATGACGCCACCAGTAATTCTGGGCGGTGAGCCGTTCAGGGCTGATATTTGAATCTTTTCCGATATGTTTGACAATTGGCGCCGAGACCATCGCTCCGCCCGGCATTGGTAACAAGCCGACAATGGCGGGAGCCGCTCGCGCCACCCATTTGGGCGGTAGAAATGATTCCAGCGATGACACCATCGATTTTACAAAACCGGCCGATTCAAAAAGATTGGCGAATGTGAGAATCAAAACGACTGTCAGAACCAATCGCCAGCTTTGAATATTGATAAGCGAGTTATACAGAAGCGTCATTAATTCACAAGAAAAACCGAAACTCCAGATCCCCAGAAATATAGCGCCGCTTAAAAGCGACAGGCCTATGGGTACTTTCAGCCTGATTAAAACAAGTATTAAAACAAAGAGCAACAAAAGTGGCAGCATAATTTTTCTCCGGCGTGTAACATAACCGCCATTGGGGGTAAGTCAATTGAAAAGAATT
>CAZKYQ010000010.1:0-7532 GCA_964556975.1 uncultured Ignavibacteria bacterium | reverse complement strand
CGTATGGATTGGCTTGAAATAATTTTATTTATCTCAGCCCTGATTATCATGCTCATAGGGCTTTTGGGAGTTGTTCTGCCGGTGGTTCCCGGCGTGCCGATGATATTCGGAGCCGCCCTCGTTTACGCCATTCTTACCGATTACGCTGATATCAATTCGCAAATTATTATTCTGTTCGGAGTAATGACTATAGTATCCCTTGTGCTGGACTGGGTCGCCACCGCTTTCGGCGTTAAAAAGATGGGCGGTTCTTATGCTGGCATAATTGGCGCGTTTCTGGGGATGATTGTCGGCTTTATGATTCCCGGGATCGGCATCATCGGTTTTATTATTGGCGCGTTTGTCGGGGCATTTTTGTTTGAGCTTCTGGTCAACAAGGAAGCCAAAACCGCATTAAGAGCCGGGCTTGGAAGTTTCATAGGATTCATTGCCGGCGGGTTGATAAAGTTTGTGATCGGCGCGGCCATGATCGGCATTTTTGTATGGAAACGTTTTGTTTAGGTAAAACGGGGCGCGGTCAGAAACCCGACACTTGCCCCACCCTACTGGATTCCCGATAAGAGATTTCGGGAATGACAAAAGGACAGACAAGAATGTCTGTCCCACCAGATTTTGTGCGCGGTCAGGAACCCCTTCCTGACCATCATCAAGCGTCGGGAAAGGGTTCCCGACGCCGCTTTTTGATTCTTACAATCGATACGAAACCGTCACCATGAACCGTTTTGTATCGTATTTTTCAGAGCTTAATATCGACGGATCGTTCTTTTCCCAGGAGCCTGTAAGATAGGCTATATCAATTCCTATTGATCTATCGACCACGAAACCAGCTCCAAAAGTGAAGTAATGAGGCTGGGTATCGATATCGAAACCCTTAAACGCTATAGGCTCCTGATAATAGCCAACTCTTAGCCTGGTGCCGTTTGATGGTATTGTATATTCTCCGCCGATTCGATAAGTAAATGTATCATCATAATACCGTTTGGCCGTCTGGTTCAGACCGCCGATATCATCGAGGCCCGATCTGTATTGAAGCTGGGAGTAATCAGCATAACTGACATCCCCGGTGATTATGAAATCCTGAAATCGGGCTTGTCCTCCGATCCCCAGCCAGAAAGGAAGGGTGTATCTGTAAGAGGCTGTCCAGAAATCCGAATCGTCCAGCGTTTGGTTATCGTACTCATAAGTTTCACTGGTCTGGTCTACTGTGATAGACGCTGGCAAGCCTATGACGCCTGATATGTTGAAAATGTTATCGACATCGTAGCTGATTCCCAGTTTGCCCGATACGCCGGTGTAATCGTCGTTTATATTGTGCGCATAGCCATATCTGTAATCGTCGCTAATCGATGTTGAATCGAAGAAAAACATCCAGTCATCATCGCCGTCGAAAAGATCAAGCGACAATCCTACCGATACCCGCGGAGAGATTTCTACCGCGCCTCCGAAACTATATGCCCATAGGCCGCCGCTTTCGTCCTCGCCGCCTCCCCAGCCGCTCGAAGCGTAAGGATAGGAAAGCCAGTCAGGCGAAGAGGCATACCTGAAAACCTTATCGAAACTTTTCACCCGGTTAATGGCCAATCCGATTACCATTCCGCCTTGATACGTTTGCACGCGATATGTCCCGGAAAGGCTACCCAAGCGCGTATTGCTGACTTCCGTTTCGGGCAGCCGTCCCAAACCGGTAAGAAAGGTATCATTGGAATATTTCCTATGTGTAAGGGTTCCCGAAAGTTCCGACCTCATCACGCGCGTCAACTGTGCGGGGTTATACCATAGCGCGGCGCCATCGTTGCCGGCGGCTATCTGCGCCCCGCCCATGCCTGCGGCCCTCGCGCCCGGCAATACCGGATTCTCGGTCGCGGCTTCATAGACTACCATCGGGTCGTAATAAAATTGCGCCCGCGTTTTTGAAACTGTCAGCGCCGCAATTATTACAAGGGAGATAATTACTATTTTATTAAGTGTTTTCATAAATATCCTCACTATCTTCTTCGACGCGTTCCTTTCCCGGAACCGTTACTATTGCTCTTAGAGCGCGTTTTTGTTATCTGTCCTTTTTTTATTCCCGATTGGCTTGTTGTAGATTTTACTCTGACCGGGTTCGCCGGATGCGAAGGCGGAGCGGGGGCAGGCGTGTATGAAGGCGGCGAATAGCCGGGTGAATTTCCCCGGCGGTTTCTTACCGATTTATTATATCTTCTCGATGAATAGTTTTCTCCGTAATAATAGTACAATGGATCATACCACCACGGACTATAAAAATAATTATAACTGTAGTAAGGATAAGCGTAAGCTAAAGGCCCGTTCCACCCGTATCCGTAATAACCGGAATACGGTCCATAACCTAAATAAATATCGTTATCGACATAGTCGTAATCATCGCTGTTATTTTCTATTCGTTCGCCATACGATGGCGCGGGCGCTTCAAATTTCGTGTAGCACCCTGAAATTCCAACAATCAAAAAAGCCGCCAACAGGGCGGCCTTGGTAAGATTTCTCATTTAATACCCCGTTAGTAAAAATACTCTGTGTAAACCAGTCTGATTTCGCGGTCAATGGCATCGGCATCATCCCGGTTTCTAAAGAGATTTTTCAGATCGAGCTCCAGTGACAGTTCCTGTGTAATATACCAAGCCAGCCCCAAATTCAGGTAGCCCCGTTTTTTGCCGTACTTTACTTCTTCGCCAATATCATTTAGGGCAAATTCTCCTGAATTATCATTTAAGGCCAAATCATATTCGGCAAGAAAAGTCATGTTCGTTCCAACATCGGCGCTGAACCCCACAAAAAAATTAGGATCACTGTCATGTTCGTTTTCCAAGCTTAAGTTCAGGCCCGCATGCCATGTCGCCAGGTTTTCGTAAAATAATAAGTTTTTTGAAAATACTATGTAAAAACCGGGGGATTTTACCTGGTACCGATTATTGTCCGTATCGTACTTCCCGAACCCGATGGAACTGAAACCCACTGCTATCGCGGGCATCGCTTCGCTTTCTTCGTGCAGTCTGAATCTTAATAAAAATTCAATTTGCGGGTTCCAATCAGGATCTTTATCCGTAAGTATCTCTGAAGCGCCGTATCCGATACCGACCGAAAAACGATGGCCGAGGCCGATATTAAGAGTAGTCTGAACTCCCCCTACCGGAAAAGTACGCATATCCATATCGAACGCCCCGCGAGGCAATATTCCGGCAGTTGGAGTATCCATAATCCATCGCAATTCCGGGCGGGGTATGATTACATCGGAGTAAAGTGAGTCGTCCGCTGTGTCATACTGAGAAACCGCTGGAACCGCCATAGATAAAACCAAAATTGATGTTAAAATCCACTTCACGTTTCGATTGTAAAACAATACAGGAAATCTGTCAACCGATTTGCTCGATTCAGTTTTCAATGAACAGTCATATATAGTTTCAGCAAAGCCCATGCCCAAAACCACGACGCGAATTAAACTGTTTCCTACATTAAACTTAGACAAGTATTAACACCTCAACAATTACAACCAACCGCACAATATTTGTGCGTAAACTCTTATACTCGCACAAATTACAGACGTTCCCATCGTCTGAATATCTCCAGTATATGTTTTTTTACCCTTTCGGTCGCGGCGTTAAAATACTGCTCCGCTTTGCTTTGATCAAAATCGATAAATCCCGCGCCGTCCTTATACGCAAGTATGGTCCCGGGATTCGGGTACGATGTAAACCCTCGCGGCGCGTTATAAACCATATCATCCGAATATTTATCTGCTCTTATCAATTCCGGGCGGAACGCCTGGACTGCCGCGTTTTCGTCGGTTGCGGCATGCCCCCCGCCATGACCGTAAATCTCTTCGACTATATCATCACAGCATCTCCACCAATGTATGACGGTTATTTTGACTTTCGCCGCGGCCCACGCCTCTTTAGCGGCCCTGCCAAGCTGATCAATCTGGCCGCCGTGCCCGTTTAGCACGACGATTTTTTCAAACTTGCAATCCGCGATTGATATCAAAAGCTCCGTTATATAATTTTGAAATGTTTCCGGCTGAATTGTCACCGAGCCGGGGTATCCAAGAAGCGAACTTGTTATGCCGTAATTTACGCATGGAGCGACTATCGCTTTAATATCGCCCGCGATTCGCTTGGCCATCTCAACAGGTATCAGGCTGTCGGTTCCCAGAGGAGAAACGCCGTGGGCCTCGATAGTGCCGACCGGTAGAATGGCGGTATCATATTTATCAGGTACGAGCTTGCCGAACTCATCCCAATTCATCTCTTCCCAGAGCATATTAATCACCTTTCTGTAAAAATGAGTAATTGAAATTTATCCTCAACGACTGGCAGAAACAAATTACAAAAATCATCAATTGCTGAACGATTATCGCCAGAACCATATAAACCAAAGACCAATCGTTGCTTTTAATAAACCTTAAAAGAAACCACAAAATAAAAAATATGACCAACGCTGACAGAGCAACTGAAATATTCCCGACGAAAATTCTTATAAGCGAACTTGATATTTTTTCTTTAGTGTTTTTTATCGCTTTTTTCAAAGACGTATCGGATGTTGCTGCCATATAGATTTTTATAATCTGAATATATGTTGATCCCAGAAGAAGAAACGCGGCGATTGTCGCGGCTTTAAAAAACGTTCCAAGTTTTCCCAGTAAATCGCCGAATATCATTCCCAGAAAAAGCGAGAGACCGAAAACAAAAAATCCAAAAAGCCCCGCCTTTAAAAAACCTGTCCAAACCTCGGCGGACCTTTTTATAAAATCTTTCGATGAATTTATCGAGCCTGTTTCGCCGCGCCTGAAAACAATCAATTTATAAATGCCACCGGTGAAAAATGATTTAAGCATAAAAAAGACGAGGTACAATATTATGGCGGCGATGGCGTAAAAGCCGATAATTTCAGGATAATTAATTAGAAAATCCGAAACGACTTCAAGAGATGGCAACGGCCATAAGGCCAGTGCCGATCCGCTATTCTCAAACATAATTCTTAGAAATATCAATAGCGGAGACGCTATAACAAAACCCTGTAAAAAATTCAGCAATACGAAAAGCGCCGAGGCCATGACAATTCTATTTTTAAAAACTGACATCATAATATTAATGAGGCCCAAAACTCAATTGTGAAAATAAAATCCCACTCGAAGGATATCATGCGGGAAATGTTTCCTCGAAGATAAACGGTATTATTATTTTTATTTTCATCCAACTCGTATCCGACATTTTTATCAATTGAAACAAAAACCGGTTCCGAATTCGATTCAAAGCTCATTCGTTCCGATCTCGCCTCGCCATCCCAGCGCTTTACTATCTCCGTTCCGTCCTCAAGGCCAACTGTTACAGTTTGGGGTAGGATGCCCTCTAATTTTCGCTCGATATTAACATGGAATTTATACATAGGCACGCTTTCGTTTGCCGTAACATTCGGATCGTCAAAAACAATTGATTCGACAGAATAATCAACCCTCGATGTACCATCGATGAACATCTTCGTAAACTCTGCCGGGTCGATATCCGAAACATCGGACATTGTCTTGATGAAATCGGATTGATCGGGATGATCGAAGCGGAATCTGCTGGAGTATGTTTTTAAAGCCTCGGCGAAAGTCGAATCCCCCATTATATTTTCAAGCGCTTGCAAAACCATCCACGCTCGGCCGTAAACGGAGCCTGAATACGACTGCCAATCAGGATAGTCCCAGCTTTTGAGATTAACAGGGTATTTGATCCCTTGCGCCAGCGAGAAAAAACGCCTTACTGTTCGGTCGGAGTTCAGATAGTTCGAAAATATCATCGGGAATTGATCGAAGCCGTATTTTCGCGATATTTCATATTCTATGAATGAAGCGAAGCCCTCATCAAGCCAGGCCTCCTCAAATTCGTTGGTAGCGATAATTCCATAGAACCATTGATGGGCGATTTCATGGGCGATTGTCTTTTTCACCATGCCTTCCGACATTTTCACCTTTCTATCGGGAAAACCCATGACGATCAAGCCGGGAAGTTCCATTCCTTTATTATCTAATTTAATATCAGCCAGCGAGAACGTTTCGTAGGGGTATTCGCCAAGCATATCGCCGCAAAACGTTAACGAATTTTTCGTGGCAGAATCGACCATTGGAAAGAACTCGGAGTTTTTCGGGTTTATTAGACATTTAATTTTAATGCCATCGAGGTTTGATTCGAACATTTCGAAGTTCGGGCCGCAGGCGAACGCAAAATCTATTACGGTATCCGCGTGGCCTTGCCAGATCGCCGTTGAATCGTTTTCGGATTCTTTTTCAACTACTCCGGTTGATACAATTTTAAAACCGACTGGCAATTCCAGCGTTACATCGTAATAAGAAAAATTTGAGAAAAATTCGCTGTTGGAATGATATTCCCAGTCTATCAGGCGGTTCTTTTGATAACCGCAGAGTATCGGGAAACAATGCGATATCAGATAATTATTGTCAGAATCGTAACCGAACCGCTCATACAGCGCGGGGATCGGTATCTCGAAATTAATCTCCATATCCATCGTTCTGCCCGGAGGAAAAGGCCTATCAAGATAAATATACAATCGTGTGCCATCAACTTCGTATTTGTTTTCGCCGATTTCTACCCCATTAACAAGTATATTTTGAATATCGACTTTTGAGCTATCGCCATTTTTTACTCGGTTTCGGGCGATACTGTTTTCAGCGCAAAAAACCGTGTTGGTATCTTTAAAAGCGTTGGGATAAAGATGAAACGCAATGAAATCGAGCGGAATTGAGGTCGGATTATGAAACCTAACTTTCTCATTGCCTTTGAGAACCTTTGTAGAATCGTTCAGCGATGCTTCTATCTCATAGGCCGCGGGTACTTTTGAAGACAGCTCCGGCGTCGAACCGAGAAGGCAGATTGTTAATAGATATGAAACCATTATTCTTTTTTCACCCTATTTTCAAGCGTACCGATATTCTCGATTGTTATACGCACGCTGTCGCCCGGTTGAAACGGTCCGATCCCTTTGGGCGTGCCCGTGGAAATCAGATCGCCCGGCAATAGAGTCATAATATTCGATATAAAACTAACGAGCTTGTACACGTTCCAGATTTGCAGGGACGTTCTCGCCGATTGCCGAAGCTCATCGTTGAGATAGGTTTCGATTTTCAGATCGAGCGGGTCAATCCCCTGAACGAGCCAGGGGCCGACAGGAGCGAACCCGTCGAAACCTTTTCCGCGCGTCCATTGCCCGTCCTTTTTCTGGAGCTTTCTGGCTGTAACGTCATTGAGGATTGTATATCCGAATATGGCGTCTTGCGCCTCCTGCTCGTTTGCTTGATGGATTTTTTTCCCTATAACACAGGCCAATTCGCCCTCGTAATCGACCCTGTCAACTCCCGGCGGATATGGTATTTCATCGTTCGGGCCGATAATTGCCGTGGTTGGTTTCATAAACAAAACCGGTTCATCGGGGACTTCATTCGCTGACTGCGATTCTTTTATATGGTCATGGTAATTTAAGCCGATCAGAACAATTTTTGTCGGCTCCACCGGCGCCAGCAA
>CAZKYQ010000009.1:28035-34856 GCA_964556975.1 uncultured Ignavibacteria bacterium | reverse complement strand
CTTTATTATAGGAGGTATGTCCAGACTTTTCAAGAAAAAGGCCGGACAGTAGTGTAACCAAGTCTATAATAATCCGGCTGATTTTGGCGGAGCGCCTTTGATATTGGCAACATATTTTTTCGCTATTCAAATCTATTGCGATTTCTCCGGATATTCTGATATCGCTATCGGGGCCGCAAAAGTCATGGGATATGACCTGATGGAAAACTTCCGAAGGCCTTACTTTTCCAAGTCGATCTCTGAATTCTGGACAAGATGGCATATTTCATTATCGAGCTGGTTTAAAGATTACCTGTATATACCGTTAGGGGGCAACCGCGTGGTTAAGTGGCGCTGGTATTTCAACCTGTTCGTTGTTTTTGTCGTAAGCGGTTTCTGGCATGGCGCTAACTGGACTTTCATGATCTGGGGCGCTCTTCATGGGACCTATCTTATGGTTTCAATCATAACAAAAAATATTAGGGCGCGAATTTCAAACTTATTCCGTTTGGGCAAATATCCTACTTTCCGGAAATTTTGGAAAACAGCGGTTACTTTTCATTTGGTACTGTTCGCATGGATATTTTTTCGGGCAAATTCCCTGTCGGACGCGTTTTATATTCTGCGTAAGATATTTATTGGGGAAACTGGCGGCTTACTCGCCAATATTGCATCCGGTTTCAACAGGGGAAGTCTTGCCATGGGTTGGGTGGAGTTAATGATTTCATTTGCCGCAATCGCCCTTCTGATATTTATTCACATTATAGAAAGTCGATTCGGAGTTCGAAATTTATTGTCCGAAAAGCCTCTGTGGCTTCGTTGGGCGGCGGACTATTCGTTGATTGTTGGCATTATAATTTTCGGAGTATTTAAACATGCGGAATTTATCTATTTCCAATTCTAAAGCATTATCATTAATAAAAAGTATTTTGCTTTTTATTCTCGGGCTTGCGGCGACATATCTTATTGTAGTTCTCGCATTGACCGCAATACGGCCTAGAAACTTGAGTTTATTTCAATTGGTGACTAACAATTATCGGCAAACGGGCGGACCCGGCTATACGCTTGAAAGGTTTCGTGAAATCAACTCGTATGATAATATTGATATATTATTTATCGGCTCCTCGCATTGCTATAGATCCTTTGATACCCGGCTATTTTCCGAATTGGGTTTAAAGACATTTAATATGGGATCGACGGCTCAATCTCCCCTTAATACATATTACCTACTTGAAAAATATTTTGAAAAGCTAAATCCCAAGATAGTCATTTTGGAAACTTATTTTACGATGCTGGAAAGCGATGGCCTCGAATCTTTTTATGATTTAGCGGGCAACCTGAGACTATCAAAGGAAATTGTCCAAATGGCAATCGCGACTGGAAACTTACATGCGGTAAATAACCTGGTATCAAGGGCAATGGCGGAGCTTATCCATCCGCTTAAAAACGCAACCCAAAGAGCGATTCCAGAGAATTCATATGTCGCTGGCGGATATGTTTCCTGCGAGAATGAATTCGCGGATAAATCCTTTAGCGCTATCGGGAAAATAGAAGTTTCAGAAATCCAGCTGGAATATCTGCATAAGACATTAAAGCTCATACGTCAAAAAGGCGCGCAAGCAATCTTGGTTACAGCGCCGATTCCTCAGCGACAACTGGCCTCAATCTCTAATAATGGCGAAATTACTAAAATTATCGCAAATATCGCCGAATCTTATTCAATTGAGTACATTGATTATAACAACCGTTTGGATTTGGATTCTAATCGCCACTTTATGGATCGGGACCATTTGAACAGCGCCGGAGTCGGCTTGTTTAACAATAGTTTGTTGAGTATGCTTTTCTCAAATAAAATATATACTGATTGCATCTTTGATAATGACACTTTTCCCCGCTTGCAAGGCTATAAAGATAAGCTTGCAAAACACTCGCCCCAAAACCCCAAATAGAATATTTCAATTCTCCCGGCCAACTATGTAACCGATAATGGTCTGCAAATAAAGCCCAGATAATTAATTGTATTGAATTTCTTTACTTGTTAATGGCCACGTTGAAAGCTCAATGCCGTAACAATTACTCTAAAGTCAACGCCCCATAGATTCTTATCAATCCCGGCTATGTTTCTATAGTTTTTTATGGATTTATAACTCAAGGAAAATTCACCCTGTAATATATCGCTTTTTTGAAATGATAACCCGAACGTTCCTCCGTGCGTTTTTTCTACAATTCCGGATGGAAACTTATTAGCATAGGCGGGGTCATTGATCCACGGAGTTTCCCACGGATCGTTAATACGCCCTTCGCCCCTGCGCTTTATATAGAACTCTAATTCAGTCGTGATGTTCTTCTTAATATGATACATATAAGACACCGCAAACGATTCATGGTCGGGGCCAAGCGGGTGGCCGATAGGCATATTATAGTTTGTGTATCTATTATAAGACCGTATCTGATTATAAGTAAAATTTGAGATTCGAGAATACTCGATCTCCAGCCGGCTTGCGTTTACCGGGAAATCAAAAATATTAATACCGGCTATATATCCGACTTCATTCGGCTCATTATCTGAAAGAGTATTTTTTTCAATTTGAAAATCATCTACAAGCAATTCGAAATATCCGGCGTATTTATTCCGCAACCGGATTACCGCTTCCATTCCCAGAAATGTATTATCATCAAAATCCTCATTTAGCTGTTCGCCGTGGAACCATAAGAATGGAATTGCATAATTAAACTCAAGCCTTCTTCCGGGGCCGCCGTATATTACCGATTCTTTAAAAACCAGATCAAGCCATATAGAGGGCGAGATTCTAAGCGCGTGCGAAGATAGATATCGATTCACTATCGAACCGCTATTCTCCTGCGATGCGTCTGAGTAGATCCGGGAAAGATATGCGTTGATAAAATGAAAGGATATCAACCTATTAATTTTGTAATCAATAAATAAGCCATCGAGAGGTCTTGCGGGTTTTGATAGCAATAATGTATTTCCATCTCCGGCAATTCCCCACCTGCTTTTTCGACGGCCAACATCAATCGATAATTTCTTTCCCTGATACTTGAGATTGGCCGATTGGGCATAACCCGCAAAACCATTCCAGATTTTTCCTGTATAAAGTGAATCATCATTTAACCCGCTATCTAATCTGTAAACTAATTCAAGTAATATTGTGTTCGACATTCTGTAATTCATGCTGGGGAAGAGCGCTAAGTACGCGTTCTTTTCAGAATTATTTGCCGAACCGTAAGTAATTGCCGGAACACTAAAATTAAATCCATCAGATGAATTATAAAATCGCGAGTTAACCAGCTTTAATGAAGCCGATACTTTTGCAATATGGCCCTGATAATTCTCCCTGGATAGCTCTTTAATATATTTATTGCTAACGGGAGAGAATAATATCTTCGGGGAATCCGCAAGGCCCCGCAAATATAATTCTCTAAGAGTAGAATAATATAAATCCGTATCGGGTCTGCCAAGAGGCAAGTCATTTCCGGAGGATATGCTTCCCAATAAAGTAATGGCTATGAGTACGACCAATAGATTTACTAAGAACTTCAGCATTCTTTTATAATAATCGGCTATTTTAAATCAATTTCTACTATTTATCGCATGCCATCTTTTTGACCGAAGCTATAAAAGACCATTGTTTTGGGGATTTAATAGTCGAAATATTACAGGTAATTCAGGGCCTTGTTGAATTCCATTAGGCGACAATCAAGCAGTTTCTTAGCTTTTTCAATTTTCAAACCGCCCTTTAGCGGCCTCATTGCGCTCTGCCCAAGCTCCGATGTAAAAACCGGAGTAATCAACGATTCATTCAACCCGAAATGCGAGGCTGTTTTTATGGCTATTTCATATCTGGATAGATAGCTCGCACCCGCAATATTAATTATTCCTGAAATATCACTGCGACCCGCCTCTATCGAGGCTTCCGCTAAATTGTCAGCAAGCGTTGGATTATTAAACTGATCGGTTACTATTTTTACAGGCTTGCCATTTTTCAGGTTGTCAATAAGCCAGCTTATGAAATTCGGCCTTATATTTATGCCTCTGCCAAATAATACATTGGTTCGGACCACAAGATGATTGCCGCCTGAATTCAAAATAACGTTTTCAGAGATCAATTTGGTTTCACCATAATATCCAATAGGATCGGTTGGATCATCTTCGCCGTACGGTCCATCATTTCCATTGAAAACATAATCCGTCGAAAAATGCACCAGCCTTTTAGCTTTAGCGGCCAAAAGGCCTTCCACCACCCCGACATTAAGCTTAAATGCGTTTTCCCGATTTTTCTCACAGCCGTCAACGTCAGTGAAAGAAGCGCAGTTATAAACCAGGTCTGGATTATATTCATCGATGATATTTTTAATATTATGATGATTCGTCAGATCTAATTTGAGAAAAACTATATTGCCGCTTTTATCAAAAACGTTTTTGCCAATGTCAACGGCGATTACAATGTAACTATTATTTAATTGTGTTGCAAGATGCTGGCCTAAAAGCCCGCAAGCGCCTGTTACTAAGGCGGTCTTCACTAACGTCCCTCATAATGAAGTTTGAAAAACTTCAAATATTCGCCGCTGATAATATCTTTCCACCATTTCTGATTTTTCATGTACCACTCAACAGTCTTGCGCAAGCCATTGTCGAATTTCATTCGCGGGGCCCAGCCCAGCTCATTTTTAATCTTGCTAATATCCAGAGCGTAACGCCTGTCATGCCCAGGACGGTCTTTAACAAAGGTTATCAGCTCTTCCGGTTTGCCGAGAATACTCAAAACAAGTTTTGTTATTTCAATATTAGCCATCTCGTTTCCGCCGCCGATGTTATAAACCTCTCCGACCTCCCCTTTTTCAAGAGCGGTAAGGATTCCCTCGCAATGATCTTCAACATAAAGCCAGTCACGTACGTTCATGCCGTCGCCATAAAGAGGAAGCGGCTCGTTGTTCAACGCCTTTGTAATAAAAAACGGAATTAGTTTTTCAGGGAATTGATAGGCGCCATAATTGTTGCCGGCGCGGGTCACTATTACAGGCATATCAAAAGTCTTGTAATATGACCTGCAGATCATATCGGCGGAGGCCTTACTTGCCGCATACGGAGAATTTGGCGCCATATTCGAGGATTCCCTAAAATATCCCTCCGGCCCAAGAGAGCCATAAACCTCATCAGTGGAAACGTGCAAAAACCGCTTCACGCCTGCTTTCAGAGAGGCATTTAGAAGTAATTGCGTGCCCAGAATATTGGTGCGCAAAAATAAACCGGGATCGTAAAGAGACCTGTCTACATGCGACTCCGCCGCGAAATTTACTACAATATCAAATCCCGATAAAAATAATGCTTTCACATCATCAGGATTACTAATGTCTCCCTTTATGAAACTATAATTGGATTTGTCCTCAACGGTTTCAAGGTTGGCGAGGTTGCCGGCGTAGGTTAGGGCGTCGAAATTAACTATTTCCCAATCGGGTTTTTTCTTTAAAACACAATGGATAAAATTCGTCCCGATAAAACCGGCGCCGCCTGTAATAAGAACCCTCATATTTTAGTTATCCGTCTTTGCGCTGCCAGTCGTATGGGATTTCATCGGTATTGGGATCGAGCCGGAACTCATCGGGATTATCATAATTATACAACTCTGTAGGAATATTCAGCATAATGGATTCTTCATTCGATATGGCTTTGAAGCCGTGATAAATCAGATTGGGTATGACAACAAGCATCGGGTTATGATCCCCTACAAAGAATTCGTTGATTAGGCCTTTTGTCGAGGAGCCTTCTCGCGGATCGTATAGCACCAGCTTTGTCATTCCCTTAACGCAAAAAAAATGATCGGTCTGAATCTTATGGAAATGCCAGGCCTTTACAACTCCCGGGAATGCCGTCGTATAATAAACCTGCCCGAATTTTTGGAAGAGCTCGCTGTCTGAACGAAGAATCTCCGCAAGCCTTCCCCGTTCATCATTGATGACGTTTATTAATCTGGTTTTAACCCCGTCGATCAGTTTCATAATAACCTTCCGGAATAGAGTTCGGATTTTAGGCTAAGGCTTGTTCGCCCCATGTTTGCGAACAAAATTTATCGTATCATTATACGCGCCCAAGGACTCGCCGGCATCCGCCCAGCCGCCCTTAAGCCTCTCGTATGTCATCAGGCCTTCTTTGATATACGCGTTGTTGACATCGGTGATTTCCAATTCGCCCCTTTTCGACGGCTCCAACGTTTTCACAATATCGAAAACCCGATTGTCATACATATATACGCCAATAACAGCAAGATCGCTTTTGGGGCGCTTGGGTTTTTCGACAATACGCATGACTTTGTTTTGGGCGATTTCGGCCACGCCGTATTCCTTGGGGTTTTTAACTTTCTTCAAAAAAATCATCGCGCCGTCTTTTTGCTTTTTAAATCTGGCGACCGCCCTCTTTATATTTCTCTCAAGTATGTTATCGCCAAGAATTATTATGATTTTCTCACCTTCGGCAAAATATTCACACAGTCCCACGGCTTCGGCGATACCGCCTTCCTCGGCCTGATATGTAAAATTCAGGTGCTTCAAGCCGAACTCGGAACCGTTGCCAAGCAGTTTCAGAAAATCGCCGGCGTTATTGCCGCCGGTTACGATCATAATCTCTTTAATTCCGGCATTAACCAGCGTTTGTATGGGGTAATAAATCATTGGCTTATCGTTGATCGGGAGCAGGTGTTTATTGGTGATTTTTGTAAGCGGGTAAAGACGCGTGCCAAGCCCGCCCGCTAAAACTACGCCTTTCATTTAGACCTCCATTCCAGTTTAGTATAAGCAAGCTTTGAGGCGATCTCAAGGGTTTTCTT
>CAZKYQ010000009.1:19784-27935 GCA_964556975.1 uncultured Ignavibacteria bacterium | reverse complement strand
GAAGCAAAGGGGATCCCTCCAGAAATGGGGTTTTTCAACAAGCCCTTTCGCGGGAATGACAATTGCAGGGCGTCCGTAGGGTTTGGTTGGTCCGGCCACAACTCGTTGGGGGATAAACCCGCAACCTACATTCCAGAGTCGCGTCCCCGACTGGAAAGTCGAGGCCATTAAGAATAATATTTTGGACGAGTGGCATGCTTTCCCGAAGAGTAAGCATGTTAATTGTGCGAGAGAACATGCTCATCCCGTTTTACGGAAATAGCGTGCCACCCAAGAAAATCGGGGCTATTTGAGAATAATATATCAGGTCAATTATTTGTTGCGTGGATTTTCAGGCCAAAATCAAATAAAAAAGAGGGCCGATTTGCGGCCCTCCGATTAATCTATTTGGCTATTAAGATTCCGTTTGGGATAAATTATTGTGCGATAGCGACGCTGCGGTTCTTGGCCTTCTGTGCTTTGAGAGTTTTTGCGTTGATGGTTTTTATTATGTTGTGAATAATTACGAAATTGGACCCGAGATCGCGCATGGACATAACTTCATAGTACGAGTAATTGTCATAGGAAGTGATGAGTTTCAGGTTTACAAGATTTGTTATTTCCTCATCTGAAAAGCGGATGTTTTTCCAATCTCCCTTGGGAGTTTTGTTTAGCTTTGAACAGATCGAGCTGTAAGTCGTACTTTTGTTTTCTCCGAAAACCTGTGTTAGGAATATGTCTGATTTGAGATTATGGGAATTCGCGATTTCCCGCCAGGATTTCCCCGCGGCTCTCTGTTTGGCAACTCCAACCGGCGATGTTTTTGCCAATTGAGCGATATGGAACGCGACCGGTAATTCTTCTAAAACAATATTGTGTTCGATTATTTCACCGATTACCTCATCTGAAACGTGGTAATAAGCCTTGAGAGCATTCAGATATTCATCTTCCATTTGAGACGCGTAAACGTTAGAAAACGCCGCGATTAAAAGGGCGGCAACTGCGATTGATGATAAAACATACCTCATAAGACCCCTCCTCCTGTGATGTTAAGTAAACTTCTATTGAAAATTTATGAATTCACGACCATTGATTTTTTATTTTTTAACAAAGAGCGCTTATCGACTGAATATGAGTATCGTCATATCAGAATCGGGTTTTAAAGATATAAATATCTGATAACATTCTGTTACAAATGTCGATTTCAAATTGAATCAGGAGATATATTGTTAATCCGGAGTGTTTCAAATTGAACATGGCGCCGATTAGCGGCTTTCATCATAACAATATAAATCTACATCATTTAAGAGAAGATATGCCCGCCCGGAACCCAAAGCATATTTGCGAAGTTTCCATAATACTGTAAACTTTAAAAACTAAGAAATGTAAGAGGTTTTGGTGTGAGAGAATTGACAATGATATTGGCGCATTTTACAAACATTGACTTGATAAATTCCCAATTTTGAATTAATTATTCATTGTCTGGATAAATAAGATGGAATTACGGTCGTATTTATGTTTGCGTTGACTTTAAATTTATTAAAACTTACAAAGCCCAAAATCATGCTGCTTGTTTTGGCGGCGGGAGCGTCGGCGTTATTAATCGAGGGAAGCATGCTGGAAAGCCCTTTCAAGTTCGTTTTATTTCTATTCGGGCTTTTTCTAACCGGGGGATGCGCCAATGCTCTGAACCAGTATTTCGAAAGGGATATCGATTCTGAGATGGTTCGCACCAGCAGTAAAAGGCCCCTGCCCCTCGGGATCATCACGCCTCCTCAAGCGTTGGCATTTTCTTTAATAATCGGGATTTCCGGGTTTATGCTTTTGGTTATGGCGTTTAATTGGCTTACCGGCGCCCTTTCTCTGGCGACAATTTTGTTTTACGCGTTAGTGTATACTCTTTGGTTAAAACCCGGAACCGCTCAAAACATTGTTATTGGAGGAATAGCAGGGGCGATGGCCCCGGTGGGCGCCTGGACGGCGGCCACCGGTTCGACAGCGTTTATGCCCTGGATTATATTTCTTATAATCTTTTTCTGGACTCCCCCGCATTTCTGGTCGCTGGCGCTATGTTTTAAGGATGATTACCGAAGAACAAAACTTCCGATGTTGCCGATTGTAAAAGGCGACAAAAAAACTTTAGATGCAATTCTCCTATATACATTCATTGCTGTGGCAATTACCATGTTGCCCTTATTTATTGCATTTAGCTGGATTTATCTGGTTTCCGCGCTAGTTTTAGGAGCGGTTTTCATCTACAAATCACTCCTTGCCAGAAGAAATAAAAGCAGACCGTTTTATTGGGGTTTGTTTAAGTATTCTATCATATATTTGTTCGCCATTCTTATTATTCTATCGACAGTGGAATTAATGAAATGGTAATTGATAGGGCTCTATTTATTATAAGCAAGAAAACATTAATGGTTTTGTTTGCTCTGCTATTGTCAATAGTATTGGCCAATATTTCTAATAGCCAGATTATCGATGATGACCCCGCACAGTTGAGGGGTATCGATATCGAAGAACATCTTCATGATGTCATACCCTTGGATTTTACATTTATCGATGATGAGGGCGACTCGGTTCAATTGGGGGATTATTTTAACAATGGTAAGCCGGTGATAATAATCCTCGGCTATTATGCCTGCCCTATGCTGTGCAATTTGGTCATGAATGGAGTCAGCGATGTTGTCAACGAATCATCATTGAAGTTTGGCGATGATTACCAGATAGTAAGCGTAAGCATAGACCCAGGAGAAACAGAGGTCTTAGCGTCCGCGAAAAAGAAGAACTACCTGAATAATATCGATGATGTCAAAGATACCGGAAGCTGGGATTTTTTGACAGGGAAGGAAGACCAATCCAGGGCCCTGGCCGACGCGATTGGGTTCAAATATTACTACGATGAAGAAAAGGATCTGTACGCCCATGCGGCGGTATTGACCGTATTAACAGAGACCGGTAAAATTTCTCGTTATCTCTACGGTATCAAGTATGAAAAAAAAGATTTCCGGATGGCCATTATAGAAGCGTCTCAGGGCAAAGTTGGAAACACAATCGACCGGATTATTCTGTATTGCTACCATTATGATCCTGATGCCGGCGGCTATGTGATCTTCGCGGGCAATCTGATGCGCCTGAGCGGCGCGATTACGCTGGGGATTTTGGCTTCTTTTCTCGGTTTATTATGGTTTCGGGAAAAGCGCAAAAAAACCTCTCTTTCAAAGACCCGGGAAATTGAAGAAACGAGAACAAAATAAATGGACTCTATCGAAACCTTATTACTGCCCCCGGGCAGTTCAACAATAGCAGGCGAAGTGGATGCGTTATTTTATTTCATTGTTTACGCCGGAATTGTATTTTTAGGAATCGTACTTTTTGGCATTATCTTTTTCAGCCTAAAATATCGGAACAAGCCATCCACCGCAATCGAGGTGACCCCGGACATTTCTGAAAATACGAAATTGGAATTGTTATGGTCCATCATCCCGACAATTTTAGTAATTATTGTATTCATCTGGGGCTTCAGGGTATATATGAAAATGAGCATCGTTCCCAAAGACGCGATGGAAATAAAAGTTACCGCCCAGCAATGGTTCTGGTCTTTTGATTATCCCGAGGGCATTAATACAGTCAATGAGCTTATTGTCCCGATAGGGAGGCCCGTAAAGTTATTGATGTCATCGAAAGATGTAATACACAGTTTTTTCGTACCGAATTTCAGAATGAAAATGGACGTTCTGCCCAATCGTTATACAATAACCTGGTTCGAAGCTACCCGGCTGGGAAACCATAATATATTTTGCGCTGAGTATTGCGGCGACAAACATTCTGAAATGCTCGGGATTGTAAAAGTCGTATCTCAAAATGAATACAACGCCTGGCTGGAAAGCGGGGCCGGGATGGGCGAGGGAATGTCTCCTGAGGAATTTGGCGCAGGTTTGTTCAGGGCCAAGGCCTGTTATACTTGCCATAATATCGATGGTAAAGCGGGAGTGGGGCCGCCGCTAAACGGTGTTTTCGGCCATGCTGTTATTTTTAAAGATGGCGGGCAGCTCACAGTAGATGAAAACTATATCCGCAAATCTTTGCTTGATCCACAGGCCTCTATTGTGGCGGGGTATCAACCCGTTATGCCGACATACCAGGGAATATTAAACGATAAGCAGCTTGATGCTCTGGTAGCTTACATAAAATCTTTAAAATAGATGGTGATGAAAATGAATACATTCCCAAAAGAAAATTATCTAAATGCCGATACGGGTTGGAAATCGTGGCTGTTTACGCTCGATCATAAGCGAATAGGCGTTTTATACCTGTATGGCATCATGGGCTCTTTTTTCCTCGGCGGAGTTCTTGCCCTGCTTATCAGGCTGGAGCTTTTGGGGCCGGGCAAGGATTTCTTTGGAGCAAAAGCCTATAACCAGATATTCACCTTGCACGGCGCAATTATGATATTCCTGTTTATTATTCCATCAATACCCGCGGCGTTAGGCAATTTCATTCTTCCGCAAATGATCGGAGCGAAAGACGTGGCCTTTCCCCGCCTTAATCTATTAAGCTGGTATGTATATATATTCGGGGCAATCTTCGCGGTTGCCTCTATCATTACCGGCTCGGTTGATACGGGATGGACTTTTTATACGCCTTATAGCACGGAAACATCGACATCGGTGGTCGCCATGGTAACCGGGGCGTTTATTCTTGGGTTTTCTTCTATATTTACCGGGCTTAATTTTATTGTTACGATACATAAATTGAGAATGCCCGGAATGACATGGTATAAATTGCCGCTTTTTGTCTGGGGATTGTATGCTACGGCTATTATTCAGGTGCTGGCCACCCCTGTTTTGGGAATTACGCTTTTACTTTTGGTTCTGGAGAGGGCTTTTGGCGTTGGCATTTTTGACCCGGCAATGGGGGGCGATCCGGTGCTGTTCCAGCATTTCTTCTGGTTCTATTCTCACCCGGCAGTCTATATTATGATTTTGCCGGGAATGGGTATTGTCAGCGAATTGATTGCTACATTCTCCAGAAAAAAAATATTCGGTTATAAGGCGATTGCCTTTTCAAGCTTGGCAATAGCCTTTATAAGCTTCCTTGTCTGGGGCCATCATATGTTTGTTAGCGGCCAATCGCCGCTGGCGGCCACGATATTTTCTTTCCTGACATTTATGGTTGGAATACCTTCGGGAATAAAAATTTTCAATTGGCTGGCCACTCTTTATAAAGGAAAACTTTATTTTGAAACGCCCATGTTATACGCCTTCGCGTTTCTTCTTCTTTTCTCTATAGGCGGCCTTACCGGCATCTTTCTTGGGTCTATGGCAACCGATATTCATCTGCACGATACGTATTTCGTAGTCGCGCATTTTCATTTCACCATGGTTGGCGGTACGGTAATGGCGTTCCTGGGTGGGTTGCATTATTGGTGGCCTAAGATATGGGGAAGGATGTATAGCGAGTACTGGGCGAAAATCACAATAGCGCTTGTATTTATCGGCTTCAACATGACGTTCCTTTCGCAGTTTGTGCTGGGCATAAAAGGAATGCCGCGCCGTTCATTCGTTTACCTTGAACAATATCGTCCGCTTCATGGTTTCTCGTCAATAGGAGCTTTTATTATGGGGGCCGGTTTTTTAATTATGGCCGTTTATCTGATATACGCGATATTCAAGGGCCGGCCGGCGGGTAATAACCCCTGGGGCGCCTTAACCATGGAATGGCAAACAACATCGCCTCCGCTTAAGGAAAATTTCAAAGAGACGCCCAAACTAACTCATGGCCCTTATGATTATGATAAAATCGTGCCCGAAAGGACAGCTTTTTAGTGGCTATTAACGGCAATTATTCCGGGCATCTGGCACATCATTTCAGCGACGCTGAACAGCAAAGGGAATCCGCCAAGCTGGGAATGTGGCTGTTTCTGCTTACCGAGATCCTTCTTTTCGGAGGGCTCTTTGCGGCATACACGGTTTACAGGGTCTGGAACCCTGAAATGTTCATCAACGCCCACAAACATCTCGACATATACATGGGCACAATAAATACGGTTGTTCTCATAACAAGCTCTCTTACAATGGCGCTTGCAATCAGATCGATTCAACTGGATGATCGTAATAATTCTATCCGGCTTTTAGCTGTAACAATCGGCCTCGCGCTACTGTTTCTCGTTGTAAAATATTTTGAGTACAGCCATAAGATCCATCTCGGCCAGCTGCCCGGGAAATTTTACACTTATACCGGAATCGAGGGCAACAACCCTCACATTTTTTTCAGCATCTATTTTATGATGACCGGCCTGCATGGCATTCATATTATTATTGGAATAGGCGTAATTGGCTGGGTCCTCAGGAATACGATGAAAGGCAAGTTTTCATCGGAGTATTACACCCCGATGGAGATGACGGGACTTTACTGGCACCTGGTCGACATGATTTGGATATTTCTTTTCCCGCTTTTATATTTGATAGGATAGCCTGATGAATAATGCATTGCACAAGAACAAGCCCCACGTGGTTCCGCTGAGAACATATCTCGCGGTCGCGGCGGCATTATTAATTTTAACCGCCATCACTGTCGGAGTATCGTTTATCGACCTCGGCGGCGGGAATGCCATTATCGCGATTTTGATCGCCTCGGTAAAGGCCTTGTTAGTGGCGTTTATTTTCATGCACCTGTTATATGATAATAAGATTTTTCTGATAATATTTACGACGGCGATACTGTTCTTGACAATTTTTATAGGCATTACAATGTTTGATATTCTGCGAAGAGGGGACATATACCCCATAACCGATAAGCCGATTAAAAGCGATGCCATTATCTATCAGCAGAAAGACATTGATTCCACACATTCCGACGAGGCCTTGCCGGACACTGGAATTGTTGAAACAGGCCATTAATTAAAGTAGTTTTACATTTTTATATTGCGTCTGCTGTAAAAATCCGCTTATACTTATTAAATAATGAGAACGGAGAATGATATGAAAGCATTTGGACGATTCGCCATATTTACAACACTTGCCACTTATTTTTTGATATTTGTCGGAGGGCTTGTACGGGTATCGGGAGCCGGGCTTGGCTGTCCCGACTGGCCGAAATGTTTCGGGCGATGGATACCGCCAATTACCATTAATCAGCTGCCGCCCGACATCGATCCCGCCACTTTTAATCTCACGCTGGCATGGATCGAATATACCAACAGGCTGATCGGCATGACAGTCGGCTTTTTAATACTTACAGTGGCAATCTGGGCTATTATAAAGTTTCGGAATAATCTGAAAATTCTGATTCCCGCCGTATTTGCCGCTTTGCTGACGGCGTTTCAGGGGTGGCAGGGAAGTCAAATGGTTGCTACCGGACTTGAGCCGGTAATCGTATCGGCGCACATGGTTATTGCTCTCATAATTGTCGGGCTTATGATTTATGTTTCCATGCAGGCGTATTATCAATCGAAACCAACAATAGAGATTGAATCGTCCTATCCGAAAAGCGCGAAACCGCTGGTTCGGCTTCTCCTTGTTGGCGCTATGGCGCAGGTGATACTTGGCACGCAGTTCCGGCAAGCTATCGAAAGCATAGCGTCGCGTTTCCCATTGTTCTCGCCGACAGAGATAATCGCGCAAATTACCGGAATCAAAAATGGGCATATGATTTTCGGGACAGGCATAATTCTGCTGGCGCTGGTTACCGCTTTCAGCCTTCTTTCGCCGAAAAATAAACAGTCGCCGTTGATCTGGCAGAGCGGCTGGACCCTGGCCGGGCTGGCGGTTTTACAGATTATAATCGGCTGCGTTTTGTTATATATCGGGTTCCCTGCGGTAATGCAGGTCTTGCACATGTGGGTTGCCAGCCTGATGTACGGAGTGATTCTAATTTCATATTTCGCCATGATCCGGGAAGGGAGGCAGTCATGAGTTCCGGTAAATCATTCCCGAAAATGTTTATCCTGCTTGTTGCGGCCATGCTTCTTTTGGGAGCATTGGCGATATTTGTCGTGGGGCAGGCGAATCTTTCCCGCGAGCGAATTCCCATTATCGGAACAATTGGCGGGTTCGAGTTGACCGCGGCGCATAATGGCAAACTTGTCGGCCCGGAGCAGATGAAGGGCAAACTTTGCGTGTACGATTTTATTTTCACAAACTGCAAAGGCCCCTGCCCGGTAATGGC
>CAZKYQ010000009.1:18539-19684 GCA_964556975.1 uncultured Ignavibacteria bacterium | reverse complement strand
AATATCCGCCAATTGGCGCGGGAGATATCGTGAGCCTCTCTGATCTCCCGACCCTAAACGCCATTTTAAATTCTATCAGTGCCATTTTTCTCTTTGCGGGGTATTATTTTATAAAACAAAAAAAGGAGCTTACTCATAAGCGGCTAATGATCTCCGCCGCGGTGATATCGGCATTGTTCTTGGTTTCATATTTGATTTATCATTACGCCGTCGGTTCGGTGCCGTTTCCGTACCACGATTGGACGAGGCCGCTTTATTTCGCCATACTGATACCGCATGTTATACTCGCCGCCGTTATGGCGCCCTTTATTATAGCTTTGCTGTATTTGGCTTTGCGCAAACGATTTGAGAGGCACCGCCGTCTTGCCCGCTTTGTCTGGCCGGTCTGGATATTTGTATCGCTTAGCGGCATAACGATATATTTGATGTTGTATAGGCTGTAATGGAAACTATACCTGCCCGAAATTGCTCTTAATTCCAATAAAAACCCTAAATATCTGGGAATGTATTCGAAGTTATTGGTAGGGGAGGACAGGATTTGAAGCTGTGATCGTAATATGATATATAAATAATGTTCACAACAGGAGTTTTAATGGTGGTGGTCTCGAATTGTTAATTTCATATCTTCCTAATAGTCAGGACTTTCCAGTCCCGATATTTGATATTAATTGCCAATCGAAGAATTACTGGGCCTTGTCATCAGCTTCAATGCCTTTGCTATGTAAGTTTTTGACAAAAAAACGCCTCAGGCCGGACTTGAACCAATCCCGCCTTCGGCGGGACTGTATCAACTGAGCTACTCTGAATCCAAAAATCTTCTAATCCCTCGCTTTTTGATCTTGTACTCCAATTTCATTGCCTCAGAACGTGTATCAAATTGCTGTTTCCAGACCAACTCCCACGGACCTGGAAAGTTTCTGGTCGTTCTTGCTCCGGTTTCGCCCGAACTATTGTGCTGCCGAATCCTGCGCTCCGGATTATTGGTTGAACCGCAATAATGCCTGCTACATGTCTCGCTATATAAAATATAAGTCCAGTATGGCATGTTTTATATTTTCCATAAAAAACGCCTCAGGCTGGACTTGAACCAACGACCCGCTGATTAACAGTCAGCTGCTCTACCAACTGAGCTACTGAGGCGTATC
>CAZKYQ010000009.1:15869-18439 GCA_964556975.1 uncultured Ignavibacteria bacterium | reverse complement strand
GGCGTATCCTTTTCTTCTCGGCAACCCGCTGATTAATCCCGCCTTCGGCGGGACTTTACCAACTGAGCTACTGAGGCGTACATTACCTTTTTCGGAAATTAAAAATATAAATTAACTTCAAATTGTCAAGCCTATTTATCGCCCGGCTTTTCCATCCATTCCTCAAGATCAACGCCCAAACCCTCAGCAATGCGGTTAATATAGTTAAAATATGCGATTACTTCGACCGTATCTGTAATTCCGGTATCGTTAAGCCCTGATTCGCGCAACCGATCAATATCCTCTTTTTCAATCGATGTCGGTTTCAGCGTGAGCTTCTCAGCGAATTCGCATAAGGCCTTGTCCTGATCGGAAAGATCAGCCGTTCGCCAGTCTTTTTTGACGCTATCTGCCAGGCTATCATCGTTGCATTCCGACCGGAACGCTTCGCCGTGCGCCTCGGTTCAGTAATGGCAGCTATTGACCTTTGAAACTACGGCCGCTATCATTTCCCGTTGAGAGCGGGACAGGGGCGATTGGCCAAACATAATATTGCGATATAACATCATTGACGATTTCAAAACCTTGGGACTTTGCCCCTGTATGCTCACTATGTTGGAAACGGTTCCCGCTCGTTTTACCGCGGCGTCATACTGCTCCTTTAAAAAACCCTCGGCCCCATCCGGCCCTATTATTTTAACAAATGCCATTCAAAACCCCTGTTTTTCAAAACATTATTTTCTCACCGGAATTAACCTTAAAAAGATAGAAATGTAAAGCATATCGTTAAAATAATCGAGAACGTTCCACCTAAATAGGCTGTAGCCTAAAATTCACTTTGAACATAATCTTTTGAAGTGTATAATACTTATGATGAACCTCGCCTGCCTGATATTCAGCTTTATAGTTTCAATAGGTTATACCGGCGGTTTCGAGGAGGGCGACTGGGTTACCTACACTAATTTCCGATATGTCACTTCCGTTGCGATGGACCAGACTACCGTATATTTCGGTACTACGGGCGGCGTTATCCGCTTCGATAAGTTCACCAAAGAATGGCTCAATCCGCTTACTATTACTGATGGCATTCCGGATTCCAGAATAGAGAATATCGCCTACGACCCCGATTGGAACAGGATTTGGGTCTCCACAAGAATGGGAAACGCATACTATGACCCGACTTTGCAGAGATGGTATTCCGGCGGAGAATTTCCCGAGGGGTTAGCGCGCAACGATTATCATCCTCGAGACTACGGAATTCTCAATATGGAATTCGGATATTTTTATCAGGACGGCTATCTGACCGACCGCAATTTCCAAAAGTACCAGCTTACGCGAGGCGAGGCCGATGATTTCGACAACCTCTATGTTGGAACCTGGGGATGGGGGCCGGTACTGATTAACACCCGTTACAAAGATCTGGAGATGATTCCATTTGGGCCATACGGCGAGAATATCACCAGAATCGTGAGTATAGGCGATGAGTTCTGGCTCGGCGATGGAGGCGGCGACTTAACCTCCGGGGCTTTGAGCATGTTCGATCTCCGCGATGGCGTTTGGCGCTGGTTTCAACCCCGTTATACTGACGGCTTGGGCACAGCCAAGTTAACCGACGGTTGGGGCGACAAGAAAAATGTCTGGCTTGGCACCAATTACGGTCTCGTCCGGTACGATAAGAACAACAATAGTTTCAGAACTTACGCCGATAATACCTCATTGCCGTCCGTCAACGTTCTGTCAGTTGCGGTCGGTCCGAAATATGTTTTCACCGGTACAAATAATGGGATTGGATATATCGAAAAAGCCAAGAAAAAGAAACGCTCAAAAAACAAAAAGTCATCCGACTTATCGATGAAAAAAAACAGCGTTTCGGAAAAGCCGTCTCCCGATGCGCAAAGAGACCGCTTTATTGGTTGGCGGATATACGATCTGAAACTGATTGGCGACTATCTTTATATGGCCTCCGACCACGGCGCGCTTCGCAAAAAGTTAGATGAAAGCTCCAGGTTTGAGTATATCAATACCGAAGACGATTTGCTTTCCACGGATATTTATGATATCATCGGCCTGCGCGACAGCCTTTATTTACTTGCTCTCCACGATGTCGTTATTATCAATACAAAAACAGAGGAATCATCGATAATAACAGACCCGTCGTATTTTCCTGATTGGCGGCTACGGAAGATCGCCACCGACGGCGTGAATCTCTGGGCCGCGACCGAAATAGGCTTGTGGAAATACCGTCTCAAAGACGGCTACGCCCGCATGTTCACCGCGGGGGACGGCATGGTCTCAGACGATGTTCGGGACATATATCTTGACGGCGATTATATCTGGCTGGCAACTCCCCTCGGCCTCATCCGATTCTACTGGAACGATTCCGGCCGGGTGGATTGATGGTTATATATTGATTCGCTACAGTTAAGACCATAGCCGGCGTATTATCCATACGGATCCGTAGGACTGCCCGCCTACGTTTTCATATAATTGTCATTCCCGCGAAAGCGGGAATGACAGGGGTGGCCGGCCGTGACTCGCAGGAAAAGGCAACACCCTATCGTCATTGCGAGCGAAGCGAAGCAATCTCATAA
>CAZKYQ010000009.1:6918-15769 GCA_964556975.1 uncultured Ignavibacteria bacterium | reverse complement strand
CCCCTTGGCCATTCTTTTCATCAATTGGTTGTTATAGTAATTTATCAGGTCCTGCTTGTGCAATACGCCGATTATTATTGTCGAATCGCCGCGGGATACCACCGGCAAAAGATCATGGTCCCGCCGGCCGAATTTTTCCAGCGCATGGTTCATGTTTTCATTCTCCGTAACCGTTACAACCTCCGTGTTGGCAATATCCGCCGCTATAATAAGCGGGTCTATTTCGTGTTTTGTTAGCACGGTCCGAAGGTCCCGAAACGATATCATGCCGTAAAGCTTATCGTCGGGAGTTATAACGGGCAGTGTCGTCTCTCTGGATTCCTCAAGATAATGATATATCATATCGAGATTCGTGTTCATCGGTATCGTCTTGAATTCTTTTCTCATCACCTCGCCGACCCTTATCAGATCCAGAAGGCTAACATCGCGGCCGCCGCTCAGCGATATTCCTTTGCGTTCAAGCTTCAGCGTATATATGGAAGATTTCATCAGCCTGCGGGCGATCAATGTCGAAAATACGCAGGCAATCATCAGTGCCAGCATGATCCTGTAATCTTTGGTCATCTCAAAAACTATCAGGATCGATGTAATAGTCGCGTGAGTAGTTCCGGCCACGACAGCCGCCATGCCCACCAGCGCATAAGCTCCGGGATGCGCCGTCACACCGGGAAACAGGGTGTGTACAATAACTCCGAAAAATCCGCCCGCCATCGCCCCCATAAAAAGAGAGGGCGCAAAAATACCGCCCGAATTGCCGGAGCCAAGAGTAAGGTTTGTCGCCAGTATTTTCAGGCCGATCAGGGCCAGCATTGTATACCATAACCCATCACCGCCAAGCACCGAGCTTACCACGTCGTAGCCATCGGAAAATATAGACGGTCCGGAAAAGCTGTGAAACCCCGTATAATTCAGTTTCATTGCCAACAGCCCGACAAAACCGAGAAGAAGCCCGCCAAGCGCAGGTTTCAAATAGGGGGGTATTTTTAATTTGTAATCGAAAAAATCTTCTGACATATAGAGAGTTTTAGTAAACAGGACCGCCATAATTCCGGCAAAACCGCCGAGTATAATATAAAGCGGTATCTCCCAGGCCGACACCAGTTCATAAGCCGGCACAATAAACGCGGGAGTGTCGTGCAGTACCGCCCGCGAAACAACCGAGGCCAATACCGAAGATAATATCACGGGAGAAAACGTCTTTATAGTAAAGTCGCCCAGGATTATCTCAAGGGCAAAAATCACTCCGGCAATCGGGGCGTTAAATACCGCGGATATCCCCGCTGCCGCGCCGCACCCGACAAGTATCTTGACCCTTTCTCCAGAAAGCCTGAACATCTGTCCAATTGTAGAGCCAATTGCCGCGCCAATCTGCACAATAGGGCCTTCCCGACCGGCCGAACCGCCAGAACCAATACAAATTGCCGATGCCACCGCCTTGGCCACCGCGACTCTTGGCCTGATAACACCCGACTTCAAGGCGACTGCCGCCATTACCTCCGGGACTCCATGTCCCTTGGCTTCCGAGGAGAAAAAATAAACAATAGGACCGACAAGAAGTCCGCCGGCCATCGGTACCAGAGGAATCAGCCATGCCAAACCATGCCCGAAAAAGATATCCCGAAATGAAAGCAACAGCCATCGAAACAAAACCGCCCCTACTCCTGTGGAAATCCCCACGACAAACGATAAAAAGATAAGAGAGGTGTTCTCTGAGAAATGGGCCTTATCGGCTACCTTTTGCAATACCGCCTGTATTCTATCCGAGTAAGCCATGGCCGTTAATATTCAGAAGAATTGGAGGTTTGTCAACTTCTACTATGATAATTATGCCAAATGTATAAAATATTATGGAATTGCGGTTTGAATGCTTTTCTAAAACTTGTCGAGATAATTAGCGTTATTAATATTGTACTTCTCCCCCTCTATCATTTTTTTAACTCTTATTCCCGGCTCTTTCGACAGGTCAATCACGCTTACTTCATCCAAATCAAGAAGTCCGCCTTCATCGGCCACAATCTTAACCTTGGGGTTCTCAAGATCGCTGGAGTTGTTGCGCGTAATAATACCGACCTGGTTCGATGATAAAACCACAACTGTGCCAACCGGATAGATGCCGATACTGTTTACGAATATTTTAAGCAGTATGGGGTCGAATGATTTACCGGCGCGGTTAACCATGTTGGTTATAACCTCGTCAGGAAGGTTCTTTTTGCGATGATAGACGCGCCCGGAAGACATGGCGTTGAACGTATCCGATATCGCCACGATACGCGCGAACAGTGACGGCATGCGTTTTTTCAGCATCTCCGGGTAACCTGACCCGTCAAAACCTATATGGTGTTCATATACGGCGGATGAGGCCCTCGATGTTGTCTCGTCTACCTTGCGGGACTTAAGTAAAAACTTGGCGCCAAAAACAGGATGCTTCCGCATGAGGTCCCAATCGTATTCATCGTAAGCATCGGGCTTGTTTACAAGATCAATTGGAAGTTTGGTTTTGCCGATATCGTGTATTAATGCCCCGACGCCAAGATTCGAAAGCTGTTTCCGATCAAGTCCCAGATGATACCCCAGAATTAGAGCGAGTACACATACATTTACCGAATGGACATACGTATAGTCGTCGAAATTACGAAGCGCTGTCATTTCCATCAATGCCGATTCGTCTTCAATTATTACATCGATCAGATTCTGCACAACTCTTTTTGTCTTGGCAATATTAATAGTATTATGGCTTTTGGCCTGGCTCATTGTCGTATGAACAACAGAGATCGCCGAGAAAAATGTTTTTTTGGCGCGGGCGCGAATGGCCTTATATCTGTCTTCATCTTCCGGCTCCTCTTCCTCCACTGATTGTCTTGTGGGAAAAACATTTTCAATTCCCAATTCGTTGAGCCTTTGCTTTATGCTGTCGAAATTTGCCTCGCGATTCTCACCGGCCTTAAACCCGACCATTAGGAAAATGAATTTGTCCAACTCTCTTGGATCAAGGTTGCAAGCGAAGGAAAGGCCGGAGATCCCAAGGGTTGGCCATGTATCAAGAAAATAGGTCATCGCAATTTCGCTGTCGCGGTCGGCTTTCAGCCTTACTCCGCTCAAGTACATATATCCGCCCTTAATGGTAAGCGTAAAGTCGGGCTCCTCATCAAATATCTGTTTTAGGATTGCCCTTAATTTGCCAGCTTGTTCTCTATAGCGGTTATTGTTCGCGTCATACATGCCTGCGACCCTGAATGTAGCGTGAAGAAGATTGACAAGATGCCTTCCTTCTTCATCCATCAAAGCTTCGTAGAGGTCCTGCTTTTGCTTTATTTCGCCAATAGATTTATCAAACACTTTCTTGCTCCCTAATGCGTTTGCTTAACGCGCGCCTTGCGGCATCGGCTTTTTTCTTGTTTCTCGATTTTGAGATTTTATCCAGAACCTGATATGCCTGAGGGCTTTTTATATATCCCAGGGCCATTATGGCATAGAATCTAATTCTTTCCGCTTTCTCCGATGGTATCAGAATAAAACCGGTAGCTAATTTCTTCAATTTTTCAAACGCGCTTATGCCGCCAAGTTTCGCGTAACCCTCCAATATCTCCTTGATTTGGTCAATTGATCGAGCCTTAAAATTCTTATCGTTTATCATCTGTTCAATAGGATCAAGGGCCCGCGTCGCCTTTTGTTTTACCAGTTCCTTTAACGCCAATGCCTGAAGATGTTCGTTTTCGTCATTTAGCGCCATAATTAGAAAATCCGCCGATTTATCAATTCCGATCCGGGCGGCGGAAAGAACGGTCTCTTTTCTTACTCGCAGATCAGAGTGGGTGATAGTTCTTTGAAAAAAGCTCAAAGCCTGGAGGTTTCCTATTTTGCCTAAAATCATTACTATATTTCGTACGACATACCACCTTGGATTTTCAGTCCCCTTGGCCAAAATATCTACATTGTCAACGGCGATAACTTCTAATGCATGACAAACCGATCTTCTTGCATGGTATTGTTCGAGTTCACCCAGGGCCCATATCAATGGATCTATTGCCTCCCAGGAAAGCATCTTAAGATACTCTGTCATTTCGTTCTGATTGACATCTTGCGAACCGTTCAACACCTCAACAAGCACTCTTATTCTTTCGGATGCCCCAAAAGAGGCGATAAAAGTTTTAATCTTCTTCTCCTTTTCATCGCCGAGATTTTTAAACGCTTCTCTTAATTCCTTTGTCCTTTTAAATATGGCAATCGCGGACTTCATATCGCCTGCCCTTATAAAATCATCGCGAACCTTGGATATCAGTTCGAGGGTCTCATTATATCCAGCGATGTCATTCTCGCCGCTAAGAATCTCAAATAATATTTCAATCACATATTTCTTAAATTCAAATTCCTCCTCTGATTTTAAAATCTCAGAGACTGCGGCTTTTTCGGAATCGTCATATTCCGTAATCTTGTTAATATAATCCGCCACATTATCGGGTACGTTTTTATAGCCTGGAAGGCGTTTTTTCGATTTGTTTTTATCCGAATCCAGATTGAAATCATCATCCGTTAATTCAAGCTCGTTTTCAGCCGTGAATATTTCGCCAAATTCAGGGCCGGAATTATCAATCGGGGTTTTTATGGCGGCCGTCCCATATTCGAAGGTTTCGATATCAAGAGAATCATCCATTAGCTTATATGATATATTTTCAAATCCTATCTCCCACAGAAGCGTCGCCAAGTCATCTTCAATATTGGCGGATCTTGTTACAAGTGAGATAATATCAACGAATTTATCAATCTCCTCGTACGATAAACCGCTTAGAAACTTAAGCTCGATAATACCGTCCCGAAAAAACGGGTGGGCGAAATTTTCGGTTTTGTTTTTGGCTTTATATATTAGCTGATTATTAAAAAGAACGCTGTCGGATTCAATTTTTAATTTTAGCTTGGGAACATCCAAAAGAACCATCGCAAAATCAGCATTTAATTTGTCGACGAATTGTTGGGGAAGTTTCGAAGAGGACGGATATACTAATTTGGCCTTTACGGCCTTTATTAACTGGCCGAAAACATCCGTCACTTGCTTGATTGTCGATTCATCAACATCGATAAAATCTGATTCTTCTATCTCAATTAGCTCGGACATAATTCACCCTTAAAATATTTCAAAATCTCGACTTATCGCGAGATACTCCTTTTATATTTTCGGCTGAATATATCTTTGTAATTAATTTTGGAAATACTTAACTTTTCAAATTGAAACCGCCATTTGAAAAGCGCGGGCCTTATAATGGTTTTTTTTTGCGCTGTTTTGATTTTTTTAATGCCTTATAAATAACCCCCCCGGTTGAGCCAAGCAATCCCAGAGAATCCCTCTTCGACAATCCCGTGATCCCCATAATAATCGCTATTTTTACCGATTTACCGGATTTTTCTAATAATGATTCGGCCTCCTGATAATCAACTTCACAAACATCCATGACAATTTTTTTTGACCGTTCTTTCAATTTTTCCGATGTCGCCGTAAGATCGACCATTCTGTTGCCGTAAACCCTGCCAGTCTTTATCATCGCCGCGGTTGTAATCATATTTAGGGTCATCTTTTGCGCGGTTCCCGCCTTCATTCTGGATGATCCGGCGATTACCTCAGGGCCAACTATCAGGCAAATATTCAAATCAAACTCTTTGGGCGCTAACCTCCGGGGATTACATGAAATAAACACCGTCGCGGCGCCTTTTTTCTTTGCTTCCCGAAGTCCTTCGAGAACATAAGGCGTTCGCCGCGACGCGGTTATGCCCATAACAATATCGCGCTTCCCAATTTCGCGTTTGGCGATGTCCGCAATCGCCGCGCTGATATCATCTTCCACGCCCTCCCGGGATCGCACAAGTGATTTATTGCCGCCCGCTATAATGCCTTGTATTAATTCGGGATTGACGCCGAATGTGGGAGGACATTCAGAGGCATCCAGAACGCCCAGACGGCCGGAAGTGCCAGCCCCCAAATAAAAAAGTCTTCCGCCCAAATTGAATTTATTCACAACTAAATCAACTGCTTTCGTTATATATTTAATTTCTTTGGCGACCGTGTCCGCAACCGTTTTGTCCTCATGGTTAATCAATTGCAATATGGATTTTGTTGAAAGGCGGTCTATGTTTTTTGTAGCGGGGTTCGGGCTTTCTGTGACAAGCCCCGAAAGCTCATCAAAGACCTTTTTGCCTCTTGGGGGTTTGCGCTTATTATTAGATATATCATTGATCCTTTTCAAGGGGCCACAATTATTGAATCAATTGGAGCGACCGTCCCATACCGTAATAAGCCGCTCGGATCAGAAATCGACCTTTCCGGAAGGTTGTCCGGCATGGGAATGTTCCGGCCATTGGGATCACGATTGAATCGCCCCAATCCTTCATTAAACGCGATTACATAAATATAATATGTGGTATCGATTATATCGCCAACACTATTTTCAAAAGTCGTATAGGGTACCGTTATCGAGCTGTTCTGCGCGGAGATTATCGCAAAAAAAGGAGAAGTGCCGTCGAACGCGTAATTTTCGGTCGCGACAACAAGCAGATAATTTGTCGCGCCGCCTGCTTGAGACCAGGCAACATAAACGTCTTCTGCAGTATGGTTAAGCCTCGGTGAAACCTCTTCAATTTCAAAATCACCGGGAATGTTAATAAATATGGTTTGTGAATAGTTATCTTCCGGACTCTCAAATAATATTTCGCGCGCGCCGGACGGCAAATTAAACTGGGGGGCGTTAATATAATAATACTCGCCGCCGGCATTGGGAATTGTGTCATTTCCTATTCTGATTATGGCATCTGAAAAGGGTTCTCCTTCGCGCCTGAAAGAAATATCCGCGGAATTATATCCGGTAGAAAGATCTCGCACTACGGTTAAATCCACCGAAAATGAAAGCGCGGTTCTTGAGCGATTAACAGAGTCTCGCCTGTCGCAACTGCCCATCAGCGCAAGCGTACACAGCATTATCAAAATTGCCATTATCTTTTTTGTCATCTTTATCCCGCTTTATTCCCTGGCTGTTGATCTGTTACGTTTAACATTACAAACAACGGTTTACTGCTATTGAGTTTCAATAATTCAAGCGAATAGGCTTATAATATAAAAAACTCCTTATCAACATTCGCGAATGTTGTTTTTTCTGTCCTTATCTTTTCCGGCCCCTTTAATTACCATCGATATGCCGATTAGAATGATCAGTAATGGCCAAAATAAATTCGAAATATCGCCTTGTATAATGCCCAAATTTCTCAAAAGAAATAGCGCTCCGATAAGAATCAGGCCCGAGCCCGCAAGCATAAATCCTCCTTTTGAAGTAATTTACCATTTTAAGAGTATAATATAAAGCTTTTTTCTAAATAGAATTCCGAGATCTGCGGTAGAATTTTCCGAATTAGTGATAATGCTTATAAATCAAGATTCCTGACTTTGACCCTCAAATTAAAATTCCGCGTGCGGTAATCATTGGCAAATTCATCATCGGGTGAATCGGTCCTGCCAACAACGTCGATTTCCACCATACGGATATCATTAGGCGATGCCGTCTGCGTGACAATAGAGCCATTTTTCATAAAATATCTGAAATTTAAGTCTGTAATATTTTCCGCGAAAACCTCAGGATTAGAGCCAAAATTCTGAATCATCAGATTGGGATGTTCCGGGTCCGACTGATCGATGAAAAACTTCACCCTGGTCATTTTTGTAACCTGGCTCCCGGCGGGATAAAGCATGGAAAGTGGCATTGTATTATGCTGAATATTCGATGAACCGTATTGCACTTGCGTTACAAGAAGAAACTCGCCAAAATCGGCCGCGGGATCGTAAATATAAATCCATTCATTATCGTTCAGGCCGGAAAGGTCATGGCCGTCACAACGCAATTCGGCCGAGACTTGCGGCATTCCAAATTCAAGCTGCACGTCTTCAAGCCCGCCGGAATCGTAGGTTAGCACTATCGTATCGGGGTTTGTATCGTAGGTTTCGATTGCCGTTACCGGGCCCGCGACATTATATCCTGCAGATCGAGCGGCCTTGGCAATAACCTCGGTCGCCGCCCTCACACTGCCTTGAAGGTCCGCGACCTGGTCCTGAACAATCATTTGCTTATGTTGAGTAATGTACAACGACATGGCGGCGTAGGATACTACTGATGCCATTAAAATTCCGATTAAAAGCTCTACCAGAGTAAAGCCCTTTTTATTTCTAATAAACATCACAAATCCTCCGATTAGTCAAAGTAATCCGCTTGAACAATTTGATAAAACTTTCCGCCTCTATTGATTAAATCGGAGTTTGATTCGATTTATAAATACCAAGAATGATATTATCAATATTTCATTTGTTTTGTTGCGAATTGAAACAAAAAACGGCCGCCAATTAATCTGGCGGCCGAATTTGCTTAATAACTACTTCCCTTTATTTGCTGGTCCAACCGACTGAATATAAATCCACTTTCGCGTAATCGGGCAGATTCACCCATTCTTTCAGTCTGAAATCATAGTTCAATTTTAGGCCAATGGCGGCGCTGGGGTAGTTTTTACTTCCTGGCACAAGCACGCCCATATCCGCGGCCACCCAAGACCCGTTCGCTACCATCTGGCCCCAGGTTTTTGAATTGTATTTGTCTGATCTGACCAATGCGAAAAAGGCGTTGTTTGTGTAATATAATCCATCCAATTGATACGGCTCGCCAGCAGTACGGGAATTTTCATCGTCGTTCCAGAACTGTTTGAGTTGAGTTTCGGTAACCCAGTTGTTTTGTGGGGCCAAATTTATCTTTGTCGCGTTGATATATGCCAAATCGCCCGGATTATACGCTGTAAGAAAAGTCATATCGTAGTCGCTTAAATGCTCTTT
>CAZKYQ010000009.1:0-6818 GCA_964556975.1 uncultured Ignavibacteria bacterium | reverse complement strand
TCGCTTACAATAATATTTCCGCCCACCGTAAGGGCAAGGGCGTTCCGGGTGCCATCGGACGCAACGCCAAATGACCTCGATCCATCCGGGTTTGTGCCGTCGGCGTAAGTAACGTCCCCCGCTGTATAAACATTGCCTCGGGCTACAATCTGGCCGGTGCCTTTAACCACGCCTCTAATTATCACATCGCCATCAATTGCCAGGGTGCCATTAATCTCTATAGGATTAGCGGCTGTCCCGATAAGAATCAGATTACCGCTATAATCGCGGTTGAGATTGCTAATATTGCCGGATGACGGCAGAGAGCCGCCCAAATAGGACGAGCCATTGCTTACACCGTATTTTATTCCACCGCTGATTGTTCCGTCGGCATCATTAATAAATGACGCGAATTCGGCGTCATCAACAATCCTGTTGCCATTTAAATCGGGAATCGCGGAGGGAAAGCTTCCCGGCAATACGCCGTCAGTCATATCTGTTTCGTTAGTCGGATAGTTCAAATAAAGATTACCGTTCTCCGGAAGGGGTGAACCGCTGGCGTTCGAAAGGCCGACCTGGTTAAGAGGTTCTATAATGTTGCCGGAAGTTCCATCTAACTGATAGCCCGTCAGGCAAAGGCCGCCATTGGAAAGGTCCGTAATAGGAGCTCCTGATTTATCTGTTACAATCCCCCTTGTATAGAGAGTACCGGAGATCCTGGAATCCGCCTTATCCGTTCTCAAAAGCATCGATTCCAACGAAGCCACTTTAACCCTTTCAAAACTGCCCCGCAGGGAATCGGCTGTGTTATAAAATCTGTTTACATTATCAAAACGGGCATGGCACATAATACAATTGATATTATTTGCCATCAGAGCGTAATCGACCCCCTCGAATGGGGCGGACCCAATCCTTATTGTCTTAATCACGGTGGCTTCGGCCCCATCGACTGAACCGCCCAATGACGTGAGCTTTATAATGGTCGCGTCAGGCTTGTCTGTTCTTTTGACGCTCACGGATTTTATTAACGACGTTTGTGAAAGATCATGATTGGAAATAAAATCCTGTTCAATTGCATCGTAAACCCCGAGGTTTGAGACAAAATACCTGTAGCTTTCCATAGATCCCTTCTCGCCCGCAGCTTTATTATATATGGGAATCGACGCGTTTACATAATCATCCCAGAGTGCCTGTTCCACTATGGCAACGCCTGATTCTGCCGCGTAAAAAGCGTCGGTACCTCTGATTTCGTTGGTCGCTATATCCATTTCTGTATTGGAAGTTGTCAGAGATGCTATTCCAATCAAGGAGAGCATCAAGAGTATTATCATACAGACTATCAGAACAACTCCCGATTCGCTTGATTTTATTTTTTGCGGTTTCATTATATCCTCCAGTTTCTATTTAGCCTTATCCATTTCTATTTTATTCTAAATAGCCTTTGTTAATTTCCTTAATTATGATCCCATCCCGAGATTACGGACCTTGACTCTTGTATCCAGAATTCTTGTTCTATAATCAGAAAGAAACTCGTCATCGGCCTGGTCGGTCCTGCCGTCAATCTCGATTATAACTTCGCGCACCATATCTGCTATGGGTGGGATATCTACTACCGCCCCAGATGACAAAACATATCTGAAATTAAGGTTGGTGATGTTTTCAGCATATACTTGCGCCCCGTCTTGTGGCGTCCACATCATCAGGTTGGGATGGTTGGGGTCGGTGTTATCTATGTAGTATTTAAACTGGTTCATCATAATGACCTGGCTCCCCACTGGATAATTGCGGCTCAAAGGCATTGTATTATGCTGAATATGGCCTGCGGCGGCCTGGACATGTGTAACAAGAAAAAATTCGCCAGAATCGGCTACGGGGTCGTAAATATAAACCCAATCATCATCATTAAGCCCGCTTATGTCTCCATCGCAACGAAGCTCGGCAGAGGGTTGCGGCATGGGGTGATTGATAGTCACACCCTCCAGAGCGCCGCCGTCATACGAAATCGCAATCGTATCTGGATTGGTGTTGAAGGCTGCCAAGGCCGGAAGACCATTCGGTACATTATACCCTGCCATACGAATTTTGGAGGTCAGCTCGGCGGCCACGGCTCTGGTATTGGCCTGCATATCCGATACTTGATCCTGCACTATTAGCTGCTTATGCTGGGTTATATAGATTCCCATAGCGGCCGAGGTAATAATGCCAGCCAGAACCGCGGCGATTAAAAGCTCAATCAGGGTAAACCCTGTGTTCTTAACTCTAATGCCGTTTAAATAATAATTTATCATCTTCATATCATCACCTACCTTGTTGACATATATGACATTACATTATTGTTATGCGCTCTGCCGTGTCGATCTGTCCAGGCAATCCTGACATCAAGTTGAAGAAGATTATTTCCCAAGTCGGTTACTGCCCATGAGCGAGCTAACGTGCCAACCGAATCAGCGCCGGATGTTGGAACGGCAGTATTTTTAAGGTCTTCCATTTTATCCTTAATCATCATGGAAGCTTCCGTGGAACCCCTGGCAAAATCATTCGCCTGCATCGAGGTTACCATCATTGGAAGCAAAAGAAGAAGCCCCAGAGAGATTATGAGCATTCCCGCCATTACCTCGATTAGCGTGAATCCGGCTTGATTTGTTTTTTTTTTCATCATCGTACCTGCCTTTTTTTATTTTCTGAACCATTATCAAGCAATACGTATACCTAACGGCCCAAAAAGATGTTTTGCGCTGAAAAGGCGGTCCTATCGTGTTTTATAACAATGGGTTATGGTTTATGGGCGGGGTGGGTAAAATGGTGTATTGGGGCCTAAAACAGCCCAAAAAGTATGGGGATTTTCCCATAGATATGGTTATGCGTGATTTGCGAAATGGCTATTTGATTAATGTTGTTTCACTTTTAAATCAACAATCGTCGCGCCCCAGCCGCCGCCGGAACCGCTTTCATGTCGGTAATTTCGCACCGCAGGATGTTTATCTAAAATACTTTGTACAATACGGCGAAGGGTCCCGGTCCCTTTGCCGTGAATTATCCTAAGATGATATATCTTTTTTTCAAGACAGGCCTCAATATAATCCGGCACAAGCTCTTTAACTTCGTTCGGTTTGAATGTATGCAAATCGAGCGTGCCATCTATGGGAAACTCAACAGGATCATTATCGGGATCGCTCATAAACTAATTTTTTACCTCGACACCCCCCATTATGGCCATCCCCTTTATTATCAGTTTTTTGGCGGCGGGAGTCGAGGATATACCTTCCTTTGCTTCCCTTAAAATAGTCGTATCGCTCATACCTCCCATTATGGGGATACCGCGCATTGTCACCTGCCAGTTATCGGGAACGCGAATCTCGATGCCTCCCATCATTGTGAAAACGTCTATCACCATTTCGTCTCCCTGCATATCGGCCTGCCGGAGATTAATTTCACATCCCCCCATAAAGGCGAAAAGCTTCCCGCTGGTCAGGTTTTTGGCTGTGTACCTGTATTCCCCGCCGCCGAGTATGGCCGTGTGATCGATATAATCGATATCGGTGGAGTTTCCCCTTCTTACGCCGAAGCCGTGCCGCAAAACCGCAATACCGACGATTATCAGTATAAAGGGCCACAATTCATCGAATCCAAACCTGACAAACCCGAAATTATCCAATAAAAACAGGACGCCAACGGCAGTGAAGCTCAAACCGAACCAGAGATGGCGATATTCCGGAGGCTGAAAAATCCTGCTTAAACCGATTAGCACAAGTATAAGCGGCCAATAGTCAAACAGGTCGATATCAACATCGTAGCCAAAATTCGCCAGAAGCGCAATTGCCCCAACGGCGACAATTACCAACCCAATAATTATCCTGATATTAAAATAGCTTTGCCTGTTTTCCGACATTTTCCCATCCTTTCAAAAGCGCTTTTTCTTTATCGAAGGCCATATCAAAAGATGCGTTAGTTTAGCTTAAACAAATGGGGCGTATCGTTTGAGACGCCCTGATTAGCAAAATTTATTTCGAATACGGCACATGTTTGCGGGAGAAATATTCCTTTGTCATCTTCCGTGTTACTTTTGAAAGCAGCAATATCGCTACAAGGTTGGGAATTGCCATCAGTCCCAGAGCCACGTCGCCAAAGCCCCATATCGCCTCAAGTTTGCTGGTAGCCCCTATGAAAAGTACGATACAATACATATATCGATATGGCACAATGGCCCTGTCGCCAAACAAATATTGTACTGAACGATCGCCATAATATGACCAGCTAATCATGGTCGATAGGGCAAACAGGAACACGGCAAATGTTATAATATAATTCCCCCAATTCCCAATAAATGAAAGCCCTGTCTGAAAACCCCATGCCGTAAGAGGAGAGCCATTTTGATATATTCCGCCCTCAACAGCAAGATCGCCGGGCCCGCCATCGACGATTGAAACCGCCTGGCCATCTACTGATCCGGAACCGGCAATTTTGATTGTGCCATTAAAAAGTTCGCCCGCCGAATATATGCTGATATTTTCCACAAAGCCATGGTTTCTTACAAGGGCCATGGTAAACAATGTATCATTTGTTAGTTCGGTAGGATATTCCGGTTTTGCGGTCGGGCGAACATCTTGAACATGTCCTTTCCGTACATTAATCAGACCCTCAAACTCCGGTATGCTGAAATCGACATCATGGCTTTTATTATACTCTCTAACGCGCGTATGCATCCAGGTGTCGTCGTGCACGAAGGGAACGGTAACAAAATCAAAATTGTGATGATTAAGGATTCGGGTTTCAACCATTTTTTTATTGAAAACACCCGTCGTAATAATTACAAGCCCCGTTAATGTGCAGATAAGCAAAGTATCGATATACGGCCCGAGCATCGCCACCGTTCCCTCGCGAACAGGCTCTTTTGTTTTGGCGGCGGCGTGAGCGATTGCCGCGGAGCCCTGGCCGGCCTCGTTTGAGAACAGACCGCGTTTTACCCCCCAAATCATGGTTCTTACAAATACTGCTCCCGCAAATCCGCCGAGAAAACCTCTCGGAGAAAACGCGGACTGAAAAATCAAGGCGAATGTGCCCGGAACCTTATCGATATTCGCGAGAAGAACAACAACTGCCGCGGTAACATAGATTATAGCCATGCCGGGCGCGAGAAATGATGCCACCTTTCCGATCCGCTTGATTCCCCCGATAATCACCATCGCTACAAGTGCTGCCAAAGCAAGTCCCGTAAACCAAATAGGGATTGCAAAATCGGAATTGAGCTGGTCCGCGACTGTGAACGCCTGTATGCCGTTGCCGGTGCCAAACGAGCAAAGCACAGCGGCGACAGCGAAAAAGACGGCCATCGGTTTCCATCCAAGCCCTTTTTCGATATAGTACATGGGACCGCCAGAGGCCGAGCCGTCCGGATTGATTACGCGATATTTCATGGAAAGAGTACATTCGGCGTATTTCAACGATGTACCAAGAATTCCGGTTACCCACATCCAGAAAAGCGCGCCAGGGCCGCCATAATGGATGGCAGTGGCCACCCCCGCGATATTCCCGATTCCGACAGTAGCCGAAAGGGCCGCCGAAAGAGCCTGAAAATGTGTAATATCTCCGGCGTCTTTGGGATTATCATATCGTCCCGATGTTACGCCAATCGCGTGCGCAAAATATTTGATCTGCGGCCATCCAAGCCGGAAGGTTATGAAAATTCCGGTTCCCACAAGCAGGACCACCATAAACGGGACCGTACTCGGGGTCGCCCAAACAAGATTATTTGCTTTTCCGATTAAATCGATGATAAATCCCAAATCGCCTCCGTCCAATTTATTGTTTCATTATTTTTTATCGCATCATGACATCATCAGCCATGTTATTGGCAAATGTTTTCTGATGATAAGAGAATACCCTGTTTATTGTAAAGCCCAAAATGAGCCGGCCAAGGCCAGTTTTTACTTGACAAAGAGAGGCGATGTCTTTTAGATAATAACATGCAGAAAAATAATGGAGGAATCTAATATGCGGCAAATTAAAACTAAATCTGTCTCAATAATTATCCCGGCAATGGCAATTGCGATTTTTATATTATCCTGTTCGTTTAAGCCGTCGGCAAAGAAAGTGGTAGAGGATTATGCAAAGGCCAACAACACGCACCGAATAGATGACATCGTGGCTTTTTACTCCGACGATATATTATTTGAGATTCCGGGTTTCGGTATGAGCATGAGCGGTAAAGACCAAATGCGTTCTATCGCGGAGTATGATTCGGTATTGAATACGATAATGACTATTTCAGACGTCAGCGTTAACGGCGATACGGTCACTTGTTCACTAAGCGAATATAACAACTGGATCGATGCGGCTGAAATCCCCGCGGCTTATTATCCAAAAACCACCTTTATTATAAAAGATTATAAAATCTCAAAACTCCATGCTGAGATTGCCGATTCCAGCCTTGAGAATTTCGAGCGGGTTTTAGATTTTTTCGTTCATTGGGGCAACGACAACTATCCGGATAAAATGAAGCAGATGGCCCCGGAGGGCAAATTTATTTATAACGCCGAAAACGGCGAGACCGTGGTCTCCATGCTCCGCGAGTGGAAGGAGACTACCAAGCAAAAGTAGGTCGGGTTTCAATCCCGCCTATGGGAAGGAGAAACCCGACAAAACATACAACCGTTTGGTCGGTTCGTTAGTGGAACGGAGAGCTGACCGAAAAAATACAAAGAAGCCGTCAGGTCACGGCCGTCTTCGACCGACTACGACCTGACGTAACATGAAAAAATGAGAAGCCCGACAAATTATATATAGGAGTAGGTCGGAAGCCCTGCGCTTCCGACAATTGCCTGTTTATAAAATATTTCTAT
>CAZKYQ010000008.1:0-35362 GCA_964556975.1 uncultured Ignavibacteria bacterium | reverse complement strand
CATATAAAAATACGCCCAGGAGGAGTTGAACCCCCAGCCTTCTGATCCGTAGTCAGACGCTCTATCCAATTGAGCTATGGGCGCATAAAAATCCGCAAAAAAGCGAAGTATTCAATTGTCAAAAGAACAGTTTTGCCTTAAAAACCATCAGCAAACAAATCTATATCTACAAAGAATCAATAACCCATGCAAGCAATTTTTACAGATGTATTCCCCCTATCGATATTATAATTATAATTTCCCTCGAATATTTATGTAACCTGAATTATATTTTTGCGTAGATAAATCAGGCTGTATTTGCAATATTAAAAATGGGAGTAGGATAAAAAATGAAAAAGTTCATTATTATCAGCGTAATATTCATCATATTGGCGGCGATTATTTTTTTTGTTATCAAAACTACTGGTAATGATGATGTCGATTATAAACTGGTTGAAGTAACCAAAGACAACATTATCGATAAGGCCCTGGCGACAGGACAGCTTGAGCCTCGCCGCGAAATACAGATCAAATCAAAAATATCCGGCATTGTCTTAACACTGCATGTCGATATTGGCAACGATGTAAAAGCCGGAGATAAGCTTATCACTATTGCTCCGAATCCAACTCCCATTGAATTTTCAGAAGCCAAGCGCAACCTGGAACTGGCTCAGGTCGATTTCGATAACGCTAACAGCATTTTCAACCGAAAAAAAGAGCTCTTTCAGAATAAATTGATTAGCCAGGAACAATTCGATATTGCCCAGGCCCAGTTTTCCGAATCAAAATTGCGCCTCCAGATGGCCAATGAAAAATTCGATCTCATCCAGAAAGGGGAGACCGTCGGCGGCAAAAACGAAAACACGATCTTGTCTCCTATAAATGGCACGATCCTTGAAAAACTTATCAATGAAGGGGATCCGGTTGTTCCGCTTACCTCTTATCAGGCGGGAACGCCTTTATTAGCGCTCGCGCCTATGGAAGAATTAATTTTCAAAGGTTCCGTTGACGAGATTGATGTTGGAAAACTTTCCAAGGGGATGGCCTGCGAAATAAAAATCGGGGCATTGCCCGGCAACAATCTTGATGGAATACTGACTAAGATATCACCGAAAGCGAAAAAACAGGACAACACAACGCTGTTTGAGCTAGAGATCGAAATTAACGATATCGGCGATAAGATTCTTCGCGCCGGATATTCTGCCAGCGCAGATATAATAATCAATAAAAAAGATAGCATACTGGTTGTGCCGGAAAGATTAGTCGAATTCAAAGGTGATTCGGTATTTGTAGAAGTAGCCGACTCTGCCGGGATAATAGAATCCAGACAAATCGAGGTCGGACTCTCGGATGGATTGAATATTGAGATTATTGATGGCTTGGTGCTGGGAGAAATGATCGTAGAGCGGCCTCCAAAGGAGATAGAATAGTTGAAAGCTCTTATAATATTAAAACAGTTCTTTCAGGATATTCGCAAACAAAAACTCCGTACGTTTATGACCACTTTTGGAATTGTATGGGGAACAGCCGCAATTATAATCCTTGTGGCTTTTGGAGAGGGAATTTATAAACACCAGGTTAAAAGATTCAAAGGCCTTGGGGAAAATCTTGTTATTATCTGGCCGGGAAGAACATCAATTCCATTTGAGGGGCTTTCAAAAGGGAGGCGTATCAGGTTTACAGACGAAGATATCGCGATGCTAAAGCGAGAGATTGCCGATATCGTTGTTGCGTCCCCGGAATATTCCGGACAAGGCCCCCTGACTTATGAAAGAAAAACGCTTTCTCAAAATGTATTGGGAGTACTTCCCGAATTCGCGATTGCCAGAAATGTTATCTCCGAAGCGGGCGGGAGGTTTCTGAACGAAATCGACCAGGAATACCGCAAAAGAAGCGTATTCATCGGCTCTAAAATCCGCGATGATCTTTTCGGAGAAGGCGCAAACCCTGTCGGTAAATATATTGTTTTTAGAAGCGTCCCATTTCTCGTAGTAGGTGTGATGAAGGATAAAAAACAGAATTCGTCATACAGGGGCAGGGACAGATATAAGGCCTGGATTCCCGCTTCCACCTTTAAAGCGATGTTCAGCCGAAATTATCCTAATAATATGATCTATCAGGTTTCAGATGAGCTAAAATCCAAAGCTGTTGAAAAACGGGTTTTTGAGCTATTCGCAGCTAAATTTAAGTTTGATCCGAAAGATGATCAAGCGCTTTCGATCTGGGATACCAATGAAGATATGCAGGAATGGCGGCCTTTCTTTCGGGGATTTAAAATATTCCTCGGAATTATCGGTTTTTTCACTTTAATAGTCGGCGGAATAGGCACCGCGAATATTATGTATGTTGTGGTCAAAGAGCGCACCAAAGAAATCGGCCTTAAAATGGCGTTGGGCGCGACCCAGAGACAGATAATGGCGCAAATCATTGTAGAATCTCTTTTGATGACTGCCATTGGAGGATTTTCAGGATTTATAATCGCCAAGCTGTTTGAAGCCGGCTTTCCCATATTTGAGCTTACCGAATACGTCGGGGACCCCATTATAGCGCTTGATTCAGTTATTATTACAATCACGATAATAGGAACGATAGGATTTCTGGCCGGTTTATTCCCTGCCCGCCGTGCCGCAAATCTTAATCCCGTGGAGGCGTTGAGGTTATAAATGAAATTACTGGCTTATAAGTTTGTTTTATTCATTAAATTAATTTTAAGAGAATTCAGGGCGCAGAAGCTCAGAATGTTTCTTACTGTCGCCGCTATAGCTTGGGGAACAATCTCAATAACGCTTCTAATGGCTTTTACGGTTGGAATAGATCAGCAGATGAAAAAGGCCTCTTCCGGCCTTGGCGGCCGTATCATGATTGTTTGGGGAGGACAAACCTCAAAAGTTTTTCAAGGCCTTCCTTCGGGCAGGCGAATCAGCCTTCATCCGGAAGATGTTGAACTATTGAAAAAAAGAATACCCGAAATCGATCTGATATCCGGAGAGTATCTTCGTTGGGGAAACACGCTTGATTACAATGGTAAACAGATAACCAAGCTTGTTTCGGGAGTATACCCGGAATTTAAACAAATGCGTTCGCATTATGCCCAAATGGGCGGGAGGTTTATAAATAAACTCGATTTTGAAGAGAAAAAACGAGTTATATTCCTCGGTTCAAAAGTCGCGGAGGAGCTGTTTGAGGAAGAAGACCCAATAGGTAAAATTATAAAAGTAAACAGAATACCTTTTACCGTTATCGGAGTCATGATAGACAAAATGCAAAACTCCAATTATCATGGCCCGGACGAGGATTATACTGTTATACCGGCTACTACTTTTGTTGGTATTTATGGCGATCCCTGGCTGGATAATATCGTTTTTTCCATGAAAGAAGGTGTTGATTCCAAATTAGTAGAACAGGAGATATTCAGGGTCATGGGTGGCAAGTATCGTTTTGATCCGACTGACAGCCCTGCGCTCTGGACTTGGGACCTTGTGGCAGGCGCCGAAATGGATAGAAAAGTGTTTTTTGGAATTGAAATATTCATGTGGTTTATCGGCGGCATGACGCTGTTAATTGCGGGCGTGGGCGTCGCCAATATTATGTATGTAGCAATAAGAGAAAGAACGAGAGAGATAGGCACGAAGATCGCCCTGGGGGCGAAGAGGAACCATATTATAGGGCAATTTATGATTGAAGCGCTTGTAATAGCTTTTGTGGGCGGCGCTATCGGTATAACATTCAGCGTTCTGGTTTGCGCTTTGTTTAGAATGCTTCCAATGGAGGGGGCGGTAGAATTTTTAAGCAAGCCGATAGTTAATCTCTCGGTCGCTTTTGTAACGGTTGGCACGCTGGCTGTAATTGGCCTTTTCGCGGGAATATTTCCGGCCCGCAAAGCGGCTTCTATTAATCCTGTCGAAGCTTTGAGGTATGAATAATGAATAACGGGACCCTGGTATCTCTTTCGGGAATAACAAAATATTACGATTCCGGCAAAGTGAAAGTCCGCGCGCTTCGAGGGATTTATATGGATATAAAGCGCGGCGAATTTGTGGCTATTATCGGGCCGTCAGGTTCCGGTAAGTCGACTTTGATGAATATTATCGGGTGTCTGGATATGCCTACAACCGGCACGTATCTTTTGGATAATGAGCCCGTTGCCAACATGGGGATTCATCAACTTGCGGCGATTAGAAATAAAAAAATCGGCTTTATATTTCAGAATTTCAATTTGCTCCCTTACGCGACCGCCTATGAAAATGTCGAACTGCCAATGATTTTTGCCGGTACACCAGGCAATATTCGCAAAGAAAAAATAATGAGAAATCTCTCGATGGTCGGGCTTGCCGATAGGGCAGAGCATAAGCCCACCGAGTTATCCGGGGGCGAGATGCAAAGGGTGGCTATCGCTCGCGCTCTCGCAAATGATCCTGAGATAATTCTGGCGGATGAACCTACCGGCAATCTCGATTCGAGGTCCGGCGGGGAGATTATTGATATTTTTCACGGGCTCAATGAGCAAGGCAGGTCGGTTGTGACAATTACGCATGATATGTCTATCGCTGAAAATTGCCATAGGATTATTCGCCTTAAAGACGGTTCAATCGAATCAGAGGCCAGAAATGGCAATTGATCGCGGTAATCTCACTTGCAAAGCTTGTAACCCGATGATATCTTGAGCGTTAGAATTCATTTTCAATTGTGAAAACAAAAGCGATAATATAGGAATAAACCATATTGACGGAATTGAAATTATAACTATATTGTTATTATGACAGTATTACAATGTGTTTTGTTGCGCCGAAAATTGTGATTTAAATTAAGGCGATTTTTTAGGAAAAATAAAATTCGGAATAATAAATGAAGAAATTAATCTGTAAAGTTTTTTGGGGAAAGGGATTGTTATGCGTAGTTTTTATCTAAGTAAATTCACTATTCTGGTAAAGACTGCGGGGATTTTACTGGGAGCAATTATTTCAATTTCATTTGCGGCAGATAGAAATACTGATCCGCCTCCAACTATTACAAGCGTCGATACACTGCTGTTTGAAAATTTCAGCGGAGCGGAAGGGCCGTTTGAGTTTAACCCGTTGCCTGGCTGGACCGTTATCGATAGCGGCGCTTCCGAGTGGGATGAGACTTCATGGTCGAGGTATGAAAACAATTCATATCAGCAATATTGGAACGGCGATCTGTGCAGGGTGTTGTTTTCCGGCACTAACGCCATTGGCGATTGGCTGATTAGCCCGGAGTTTGATTGTTTAAATGAACTTGCGGTAACATTATCTTTTAAACAGCGCCACCAAAACCGATCCTCTTCGGAAAACGATACCGCCTTTGTTTACGGTTCCACCGACGGCGGACTTAACTGGGATCATCTAATTTACATGGCGACCGAGAGCGTCGGGGCTTTGAACCATCCCGATACGGTCGATTTCGATATTACCTCGTGGGCCGCAGGTTACGAAAATGTTCGGATTGCCTTTTATCTCAAAGGCGACAATGTCCTGACCTGGTATCTCGACGAACCATTTGTCGGCGGGAGCGTAACCGATACGCTTGTTTATGAGGATTTTAATGGATTTTGGGGGCCGTATGGAAATTCGCCTCCGAACGGATGGTCGATAATTAATGAAGTTACGCCTGATGGCCCCAACGCGAATGACTGGAGCAGGTGGAGCTATTCAACCTGGCCGGATACTGTCGCCCTTGCCTATGATAATTTTAACAATGAAACCGCAAACGAATGGCTTATAACCCCTACTCTATCTTTTGCTCAAACCGCTATTTGCAGCCTTACTTTTTATAACAGCTATTGGGACGACTCATCTGACCCGTCCGATTCGGCTTTCGTTCTCGGATCCACCAACAATGGGTTGACCTGGGACCGCCTGATAGTAGATTATGGCAATGCCGATGACAGAAGCGTAATCAAAGCGAATAGCTGGAGGGGCTTTGATATTAGTTCCTGGGCGCAGGATCAGGACAGCGTTAAAATCGCTTTTCACTACATCAAAGACGATCCATCCTATCTTGGATGGTGGTTTTTTGACGATTTGTTAATTACGCAATCGACAATCGGAGGTGATAACGTTGCAGCGATCTCATTTGATTACCCCTCGGGTTTTATCGTAGTAGAACAAGAATATTTTGCCTTGGCGACATTACAAAATCTCAGTTTAGACCAGCAGACTATTGATTTGAATCTCACCGTGCGCGATGCCGCCAACGCCGAAGTTTATAATTTTACAGAAGTAGGAATTGTGCTGGATTCCGTTGAGATAGCGCAGGTTTCTATAAGCCTTCCGTTTATCCCCGCTACCGCGGGCGACCATTCTTTTACGGCGACGGTAATTAACCCCGGTGATGAAGACCCTTCGGATGACACGGTAAGGGCCGTAATACCCGCCTACGAGCATGAAGGAACCGGCGGCCCTGACGCGTTTGGATATTCATTTATCGACAAGACTGTGCAGGGCGGACCGGAATTCAATTGGATAGAGATTTCAAATACCGGTACGCAAATAGAACCATCATTACATTATTTCATGTCCGAAGAAATCCCGTTGGGGTTTTCATTTGATTTTTATGGTTCTACCTATTCATCAATATGGGTGAATTCCCATGGGGAAATCCATGTTGGCATGCGAGATTCCTGGCTTATGTCAAATGATTGCCCGTTGCCGGACCAGTCAACGCCCCACGCGCCGCTTCTGGCTGTCTTTTGGGACCAATTGTATATCCATTATGAGTTAGGGCTTGGCGTGTACTATCAGTATTTTGACAATGGCAACAACGATTATTTCGTTGTCGAATGGCAGGCTAAAGTCAATAATTCCGGCGCGGATACTGTTGTTTTTGAAGCGATTCTCCATGAAAACGGTGAAATCATTTACCAGTATAATTATGTGAATGACGAAATTGGCGGCAGAGGGCAGGAGGCGACCACCGGCATCGAATACGATGTGATCCCCTCCGGGTTATCATATAATTGCGACGATAGTAATCCTGCCAATAGGCTGGAAGACGGTTTGGCGATAAGATGGTATCTTGATGAAACCGCAATAGGCCAAAACGTAAATTTGCCTCTGGCATATAGGCTTGGGCAGAATTACCCTAATCCATTTAACGCAAAAACGGCTATTTCATACAGTTTGCCCGAAGAATCCGAAGTTCGCATCGAAATCACCGATATTCTCGGAAGGACAGTTGAGACATTAATAAACGAAAGCCAAAAAGCCGGACTTCATCAGGTTATTTGGAATGCCGAAGACGTATCTACAGGCGTTTATTTCTATAAAATAACCGCCGGCAAGTTTGTGGAAACAAAGAAAATGATGTATCTAAAGTAGGAAAATCTATTTCTACAAACCGCCGTCCAATATAAAAGCTTGGGCGGCGATTTTTATATATTCAAATAATACAACCTCTGTTTTCTCCAATAGAAAAGAATGTTTGACATATTATTATTAATTACTATCTTGGCTATTGAAGCACAGCTATATAATAAAAGAGGGATTCACGTTGAAAGAGAATGCCAAAAAAGAACTCGAAATTCTAAAAAATCAATATAGCGCTCTCGAAAAAAGTGAAAAGAGTTTTCGGGAAATAATCGCCATGTTGCCGGAAACAATTTTTGAGGCTGATTCCGATAAAAAAATCACATTTGCTAACGATGCCGGCTTGAAACTCTTTGGGTATTCCAGCGATGATTTAAAAAGGGGCTTATATATAACGGATTTCTTTGCGAAGGAAGATGGCGATAAACTTCAGAAGAACTTTAAATTGGTGCTTGATAGCGAGAAGATGGATAGTACCGCTTATATGGCAAGAAAGAAAGACGGCAAGCTATTTCAAGTGCTGGTGCATTCGCGGCCAATGATAAGATTTGGAAAGCCGATAGGTGTTCGGGGAATGCTATTTGATAATACAAAATATTTTGAAATCAACAAAGATCTGAAGCGCGAAAGAGATTTTATAAAATCTCTATTGAATACCGCGAACGGCCTTATTATCTGCCTTGATAAAAATGAGAGGATAATTATTTTTAACAAAGAGTGCGAGCGGATTACAGGTTATTCCTCTGGCGAGGTTATAGGAAAAAACTGGCCCGAGATATTTTTGCCCGAAGACGAACGCAGGGACAATGATATTTCGTTCGCGGAATGGGTTGAAAAACACCCTGAAACCATACACGAAGGAAAGATTATAACCAAAACCGGAGAAATCCGCACAATTCTCTGGTCGAACTCAGCATTTACTCAGCCAGATTCCGACGATATTGTTGCTATCGCTATAGGGCATGATATTACAGAACATATTGAGGCCGAGAAGGCTATCGCGGAAAGCGAGGAACGATACAGGGCTGTTTGGGACAATATTCCCGTGGGTATCTGCCTTACCGATAGAGACGGAACGTATTATGACGCAAATCCCGCTTATTGTAAAATATATGGGTACAGCAAAGAAGATCTGATCGGTAAGATGCCCGAGGGCCTTATTTTTCCCTCGGACGACCTCGAAAAACGCAAGCGGCATTATAATGAGAGATTTGATCTTGAAAGGCCAACGCCTTTAGGGGAATATCGGTTTTTTAAATCTAACGGCGAGCCTGTCTGGATAGAGGTAACATCGGACTTCATTCGGTACGATGGCAAACCCAAGTACTTAGTCAGCATGAACATCGATGTCACCGAAAAGAAAAAGGCCGAGGAAGCTTTGGAACGCAGCAAAAAACGTTTGGCGGCCCAGTTTAACAATTTCCCCATACCTACATATACATGGAAAAAAATAGATGATGATTTCATTTTGATTGATTATAACAAAGCAGCGCTTAAAATAACTAATGGCAACGTTGAACAATTTTCAGGAGTGAAATTTGGGGACTTCAATGCTGACAACCCTGAATTTATAGCGGATATTTGGCGGTGCTATAACAATAAAACGACCGTAAAAAAAGAAACCTATTATAAGCTCAAATTAACAGGCCAAGAAAAATATTTTGCCGCAGAATACGTTTATGTATCGGATGAAATAGTAATGGTTCATTCAGAGGATATTACCGACCGCAAAATCGCAATTATGGAACTTGTTGAAAGCGAGGAAAGATACCGCCTGCTTTTTGAAAATGCAGGCGAATCTATTTTCATGGTAGACGCTAATGGTATTTTTATAATGATGAATAAGATGGCGGCGCGCTATCTTGGAGGCATACCGGAAGATTTTATTGGAAAAACAATGTGGGATCTTTTTCCTGAAAAAACAGCTGAAAGACAAATGGGGAGTATTCTCAAGACCCTACAAGATAAGGAACTAATTTCTTTTGAGGGAAAAACAATAGTCAATGATGAAATAAAGTGGTTTAGGACCAGCATATTTCCTATCGATAATTTAAAAACTAAAATCCCGACCGTCTTAATTGTCGCCCATGATATTACAGAGGAGCATAATCTAAAAATAAAAATGGCAGCGCGGTTTCAACTTCTTGATAACCTCCGCCATTCTGAAAAGATTGATGAGTGTCTTGAATTCGGCTGCGTCGCCCTAAAAGATGCCAAGCTTTTTAAAAGATCTGTCCTGACGCTTCATAATGATAAGAGAGAAATAACCAATATCGGATTTGTTGGAATAAATGAGGAATTGGCGAATAAGGCGAAAGAAGCCAAGGCGCCCGGAAAGGAACTTTCAAGAAAAATTATTCGGAGAAAGTTTAAAATCAGCAATTCCTATTTCATACCCGAAGAGGTCGGGATGGGCATAGAATCGACTGAAAGATATATTCCCCCTAAAAACCAACTCAAAATAAAGAATAATGAAAATTCATGGAGAAAGGGTGATGAACTTTTTGCGCCAATCTTAGGAACGACGAGGAAATTTGAAGGCTGGCTTTCTGTTGATACGCCATTCGATGGCAATCGGCCTACGATTGAAGACATTATGTTTCTTGAAGAAATAGTTGACATCGTGATGCAAAGAGTACGCGAGATAAGAACCAAGCATAATCTTGATCAGGAAAGGGAGGCTCTTCAAGGGAAGAATATCACACTAAAAGAGGTTTTGGGGCATATCGAAGAAGAAAAAGCATCATTTAGGCAAAGAATAACAGAGAATATCCAACAGATTCTAATTCCAACGCTTAATCGCCTGGCCAATGAATCGCCAAATATTAGCTCATCATTTATCAATATTCTGAAAACCGGTTTGAGCGATTTGGCAACGTTTTCAGGCGGCGTAACCCAGACTTATATAAAACTGTCTCCGCGCGAGATAGAAATATGCAATTTTCTTAGAAATGGTTCCACCTCTAAGGAAATCTCGAAAACTCTTAAAATTTCGCTGGCCACCGTACAAAAGCATAGGGAAACAATTAGAAAAAAACTCGGGCTTAAGCACAAATTAGTTAACCTGACTTCATATCTAAAAAAACAATAAATTTGACATCATTATTGTTGCCGTAATGAAATATCGTATCCAAGAGGCCATAGATTCAATGGAAACCCAATCATAGCATATAGTTAAATAAAATGGAATAATTATTACAATTTTGTTAATAATTTCAGTTTCTACTCCAAAGACAAAAAAATATTTATAAGTAGTTTGCTGATAGAATCTTAGGGCATTTATATTGACAGATAATATATTGACATTCTTGTAAAATATGGCCAAAAACAAAGAAATACGGCCATAATGCGTATATTTATATACGCAATATATAAGTAATAATTTCGTATTGACAGATAATAATATGACATTATTATAACCCCAGTCTTGCTTCTCTTTAAAGAACTTGACCTTAAGGATTCATTCCTGGGGGGGAATGCAGGGTCAAAACAGGGTCGTATCTTCCCCGGATACGGCCCCATTCTTTTCTAATTCACAACATATTTAATATAGCTTCATTTAGAACGATTTTTTGCTTGTAAATATATGTAATACACGCTATTATCCGCCCGACTTTTGGTATTAGAACTTTTTTTAATTGGATGATAAGGAAAGTACAATGCGAAATAATTTTCTAATTTTATTTGTTGTTATTCTTGCTCTATCTCTCGTTGTACCTTTAACTTTCAGTCAGAACATTACACAAGTTAATGATAAAGATACTGTGCGACAACATGAATCGGGGCCTTCAGAGGGAGCGGATAATAGCTCAGAAGAACATGGTTCGGATGTTTCGCCTATTCTATTTGGATTAATAATAATTCTTCTCGCCGCTAAACTTGGCGGAGATCTGGTAGAGCGTTTTAATCAACCCGCGGTTTTGGGCGAATTAATTTTTGGAATGATTATCGGCAATTTGGCCTTAATCGGGTTTAATCTATTTGAGCCTTTAAAATACCATATCACTATAGAAATACTGGCAGAAATAGGCGTGATAATTTTATTATTCGAAGTAGGTCTGGAGTCTAATTTACGGGAAATGCTGTCTGTTGGATTAACTTCGTTTTTTGTTGCTATAATAGGCGTTATCGCGCCTTTTTTTCTTGGCTGGGGCGTCTCGGCATTGTTCTACCCTGAATCTTCGATTTTCATTCATGTTTTCGTCGGGGCTACTCTTACAGCGACTTCGGTTGGAATAACCGCGCGGGTTTTGAAAGATATTGGTAAGATTCGCAATAGGGAATCCAAAATAATACTTGGCGCCGCGGTTATTGACGACATCCTGGGATTAATAATTTTGGCGGTTGTAGTGGGAATTATTTCGTCCCATAATATTGGCGGTTCTTTATCTTCAATGAATATTCTATGGATCGTTTTCAAGGCATTTGCTTTTATATTCGGCTCAATCTTGATCGGTACTTTTCTGGCGCCCCATTATTTTAAATTCGTCTCAAAACTTCGGGCGCAATCGCTTTTAATTACGTTCTCATTAATGTTCTGTTTTCTGTTTTCCTTTTTGGCCGATAAAGTCGGCTTGGCGCCTATCGTTGGGGCATTTGCCGCGGGAATGGTCCTAAACGATGTGAATTTCAAGGATATATTCATTCACGAAGAGCGAAAGCTCGAGGATTTGCTTGCCCCGATTTCGGCGTTTCTTGTACCGGTATTTTTTGTATATATGGGCATGAATGTTGACCTTTCTACATTCTTGAACCCGCGGGTTTTGATTTTTGCTTTGGCTCTTACGATTGTAGCTATTATTGGAAAACAAATTTGCTCATTTGCGGGAATCTTCGAGAAAAAAATAAATTTCTGGGTAATTGGAATAGGCATGGTTCCACGAGGCGAAGTTGGTTTGATTTTTGCTGGAATAGGCGCGAAATTAATGATTGATGGAAATCCCGTAGTTGATGCCGACACTTATTCCGCCGTTATAATCATGGTAGTCATAACAACTCTGATTACGCCTCCGATCTTAAAACTTGTTTTTACCGACAGGTCTGAAAAATAATTACATATATAGAGATCCTGTCGATATAAATAACAAGGACGGAATTATATGATTTTTGCAAATAGGGCAAGGAAACTTTATCCCTATCTTCAGGGTATGATTTTATGCTCAGGCTATTTATGGAGCTATTTAACTCCATACAGGTCGGGGCCTGACAATCTAATACTATATATTCTATTAAGTTATGCGGCAGTCATACTTGTCGAAAGTTGGTTGAATGTAAGAAGAATATTTAAAATCGGCCATTTGATTTTCGCAAGCCAATTTCTCGACGCTTTCGTTATTATGCTTATAATAAAACATACTGGCGGCATAGCATCGCTGTACTATTTAACATATTTTCCAATTGTCGCATTAATATCGGTTTATTCCAAAGCCTGGCGTTCGGCGATCGGGGCGATATGGTTTGGAATTTGTTTTTTGGCCGCAGTATATTCTTTTAATTTCAACTTTGTATTATGGCAGGAGGCGATATTAAAACTCGCCGCTATTTGGGCTGTCGGAATGGTTTCTTATTCCATTGCGCATCATATCAGATCCTCTGAAAGCAAATTGCTTAAGACTCTTGATGTCCTGAATGAAAGAACATGGGAGCTTGAATCTTCCCAATCTCAGCTTTCAAACATCTATGAGACAACAAGAACCTTATCAGGCATACTGAACCTCGAAGAGCTTCTCGGTGAAATACTCGGAATTGCCCAAAACTTATTCAGGTATAGGCATTGCGGGATTTATTTGACAAAGCCGGGAAGCGATAAGCTCTTTTTATTTGCGAGATTAAATGACGAAAACCGGCATATTTATGAAAAACCCGAACTTTATGATAAAGATATCAGCCAATTGAAAAATCTCGAGGATACTGGGTCAATGATAAAGCGCTTTGCAAATAAAGAAGAGCCCAAGACAAAAAATCATATTGAAGTGCCGCTGATTTCACGCGGGAAAGTCATTGGAATAATGCGAATTGTCTCCGAATCGGGCAATCGCATAATTCCCCGTGAACGCAAGCTCCTGATGGTTTTCGCTAACTCCAGCGCGATAGCAATTGATAATTCTCTCTTGTATCAAGAGACACAGGAGCTTACTATTACAGACGAGCTGACCGATCTCTACAATTTCAGGTATTTTAAAACCAGGCTTTCGGACGAGTTAAAAAGGGCGGATCGCTATCGTCAAAAGCTCACTGTTCTGATGCTCGACCTTGACCATTTTAAGATTGTCAACGATCAGTACGGCCACCCGACCGGCAATATAATTTTGCAGGAGGTTTCCGGCATTATTAAACAATGTGTCAGGGACGTAGATGTTGTTGCAAGATATGGGGGCGAAGAGTTCACAGTTATTCTTCCCCAGACTAATGAGGAAGAAGCTATGATTATAGCGGAAAGAATCAGAGAGACGATGGCAAAGAATTTCTTCCCCAATATTCATGGCAGAAGAGAAATAAGGGTAACTGTCTCTATTGGAGGCTGCACCTATCCCGACGGGATCCATAAGCTTGACCAGCTATTGGAAAAAGTTGACAAGGCGCTTTACAGGGCAAAGAGCGAGGGTAGAAATCTTGTCTTATTTGCCAGCAAAGAAAAAAAGAGAAGCACTGAATTCATATCATGAGTTGTAGTTTTAATCCGGGAATATTTACAATATTGGGACTTGATGGGCAGGTTCCAGACAAAGAATTCTTAAAATTATTAGAAAAATATCCACCCGCGGGTTTTTTATTTCTTGCTAATAATTACAGCAAGCCGGATCAGCTAAATGCCCTTATTTCAAAATTAAAATCCTATACGGGAAGTGGCGCCATTTTCGCCGTTGACCAGGAGCCGGGAAAAGTGCAGCGTTTCAGAGGAGATTTTCCCGGCTCTAAGACACCGGCCGAATATGTGCGCGAAAATAACGCAGAGGACTTCCGAAACTGGTGCGAAAAAACGGCAACCCTTTTAGCAAAGGCAGGAGTCAACCTCAATTTCGCGCCGGTGCTGGACCTTTGCTCGTTTGAAAGAGATTATCCTGTATTGAATGATAGATCGTTCGGCGATGATTTTATAGATGTTAATATTTTCGCGGAGATTCTAATTAATGAGCACCGTAAAAAAAATGTGCTTACTTGCGGCAAGCATTTCCCCGGCTTAGGCTCGGCGGAATTCGATCCGCATAAAAAGCTTTCAATTTCAAATGAGCCGCTAAAGAGATATCAAGAATACCATTGGATGCCATTCCATAACGCGGCCTGCTCATATATCGATATGATTATGACCACGCATTTAATTGCCCCATCGCTGGACGCGAACAACCCAGCTACCTACTCTCCAAAAGTCATAGATTATCTTAAAAAAGATATAAAATACCAGGGCCTTGTTATTTCGGATGATTTGATTATGGGAGGCGCCGGCAGCGTTGAGGCCATTGAGCGCTCTGCCTTGAAAGCGATAAAAGCCGGGCATAATCTAATTATAATCTCGCGGAATGTTGGCCTCCAAATAAAAGTTCTGGATTCTCTAAAAAACCGCTATGAAGATGATGAGGCCTTTCGTAAAATATCGGATGCGAATGAAAAGATTATCAAACAAATTCAAATTAAAATACGAAATTTCAAATTGTAATGAAAAAAACAATTCATTGCGAATTATCGGACTAAATTCCGGCACCAGCGGCGATGGCTTGGACGCCGCTCTGGTCGAATTTCACAAGCAAAAAAAGCCTAAAATCTTATGTTCAAAAACATATAGTTATTCCTCGAAAATAAAGAATTCCATTATCAAAGCCGGAGAACCGGAATTTAACGATGGCAGAAAGTGGATGAAACTTGACGCCGAACTTGGCGGAATATTCGGCAATTATACAGCCGATTTTCTTTCAATGCTAAAAAAGAAAAAGCTCAAAGCTGATCTTATCGCTTCGCATGGCCAAACTATTAGGCATTTGCCATCAAGCTTTGGACAATCTTTAAGCCTTCAAATCGGCGACCCCTCTTATATCGCCAAATTGTCAAGACTTCCCGTGATATTTGATTTCAGGAAATCCGATCTTGCGGCGGGAGGGCAGGGCGCGCCTCTTTCATCCGTGCTTCATAAAAAACTGTTTCAGAGCAAAAACTATTTTAGAGCCGTTGTTAATATTGGCGGAATATCAAATATAACCGTTCTTCCTCCAGTTGGGGCAAAAGCCAAACCGTTCGCTGCTGATTGCGGTCCCGGAAACATGGCAATTGATGAGGCCATGCGTGTTCTGTTCAAGAAACCTTTTGATTCCGGCGGACGAGTCGCGTTTAAGGGAAATATCTCAAAATCTATTGTAAATCAGATTATGAAAATGCGGTTTTTCGGGTCGCCTCCGCCAAAATCCGCGGGAAGAGAGGATTTTGGGCGCAAATTTGTGGGGAGGATGATAAGTCAATCATCACGTTTGTCTAAATACAATATTATCGCCTCAATTTCAGAAATTACTGCCAGGGGAATAGCTGATTTTATTCTTAAATTCGCGCCCGGCATTAACCAAATATTTTTATGCGGGGGCGGAGCGAAAAATCAATTCATCGGTTCCCGGCTCAAATTTCATTTAAAAGATATTGATCAGTATTCAATAGCCGAACTGGGATATGATCCCGATTATATCGAGGCCATGTTGTGGGCCTATTTAGGATTTTGTTTTTGGAATAATATCAGGGTCGACGCTCGATTGTTTACGGGCGCGAAAGAGACGTATATCCCCGGACGATTATGCCTGCCATAAGATTTATGTTTATCATATTGGCGCTTCTCCCAAGTCTTGTTTACGGTTTTTCAAGTAAAAAACCGGAACTCCCTCCATTGCCGGATTTTCAACGCCAGGTTCCGGTACAATTGTTTAGCGGTGATAATGTAGAAATTAAAATAAAGCCGCGCGGTGTTCTGGAATGTTTTCGCGATGGCGATTTCACTGAAATTTACTATATTTCTTCTGCAATCACGCTTAAGGCGAAAAATAACGGGTTAGCGATTTATGATAATAATGGCATGATATCCGATAGTCTTTCGTCGGTATTGTGCAAGCCGCGCGACGGAATTTCTTTTGTCGGGCTTGTGGGAAAAACATATAGGGGGTTTTTCAAAGTTGTTTATGATAGCACATTCGGTGATTTGGCGCTTTTCAATATTATCGATCTGGAGGATTACTTGAAAGGCGTTCTTCCGGCAGAAATTGGAGAACGGTCTGTCAACGAATACGACGCGGCAAAAGCTCAGGCCGTGGCCGCCCGCACTTACGCGGTCTGGAAATTAGTTTCGGACGGCGAAAAGGCCAGGCTTTTTCCGACAATTGCGGACCAGGTTTATAATGGAAGAGATTCCGAGATTGAGATTTTAAATAAAGCAGTCAAGAATACCGAGGGCGAAATATTGATTTATAAAGGCGGTCCGATTGCGGCCTATTATCACGCCGTTTGCGGAGGTCGAACAATCCCTATTAGACAAGCATGGCCAGATAAAGGAAGATTACCATACCTTGAGGGCGCGAATGATAAAAATTATTGTGAGTGGGCCAAAACTTATGCCTGGTCGGAAACATTTAATATAAAAACGCTTTCAAGCCATTTTGAAAAATATTTTGTTGGCCAAAACCTGGCGCGCGAAGGTGATTTCGATTCGATTATTAATATTGAATTTATATTCGATAAAAAGACAAAACGCGCGCTTGAGATGAAAATTTTTACAGGAGCAAATGTATATTCGGTTGAAAGCGACCAAATTCGCTGGGCATTGGGACGCCAATCTGATCCGGGAGCAATTTTGCCCTCGACGAATTTTACTGTCCGCGAAATAAAAACCGGGAGCAGTATTCAAGGTTTGGAATTTATGGGAAAAGGCAACGGGCACGGAGTTGGCGCGTGTCAATGCGGTTTCATAGGCCGCGCGCGGGCCGGTCAGAGCTATAAAAAAATGTTGAAAGCATATTATAAAAACACGAAATTGGTGAAGATTTATTAGAAATCTCTGATTGGCGGCATGGCAAATACTTCCTTGATAATAGCAATGATTCAGGACCGGCCCGGGTCTGGCATAAGAGAAGATTTTATGGAAATTCTTCAAAAAGATAAACCGAATATTATCGCTTTCCCGGAGCATTATTTTTTACGGCCCGGCGATGATAATGTAATTGTCTCAGCTTTCAGGCATAATGAAATCACCGGGCAATTATTAGAATGGTCTTTGAAGTTTAATTGCGTCATTATCGGCGGAAGTCTTGCAGCAGAATCAAATGGAAAGCTTTATAACCGTTCTTATATTATCAATAAGGGTTCTATAATCGGATATTATGATAAAATCCACCTTTTTAAAAACGAAGGCCGGGGATTAATAAGGAAAGGCTCGGAATACAAAGTGTTTGAACTTTCAGGCCTGAGAATTGGGGTTTTAATCTGCGCCGATGTTTTATATTCAGAATCGTTTCTTAATATCCGGGGCTTGAAACCGGATTTGATATTTGTCCCGACAACGTCCCCTTATCGTGAAAATGAAACCGCGAAAGTTAAGTTCGCCCGTGATAAAAGATTATTTGCTCAGGGGGCCTTCCTGTCCGATTCGATTATATTCAAAATCTGCGCGGTTGGCGGTGTTGGAAAACATAGATTCCAAGCGAGAAGCCTAATTGCCTCTCCCAATAATATTCTGTGGAGAAATCCTCCTGATGAGGAGGACAAATCGGCGTTGATAATGGCCAAGCTGGCAAATTTAAAAACCAACCCCAAACTTGACATCACGGTGCACCGCCTATAACTTGTAGGCATGAACCTTTTCAAGCCCGCAGAAATTCGAGCCGTTTTGATTTTATCTATATTAGTATTGCTGGGATCTTTTCTTACGCTGCTAATAAGGCAGGGTAAAATATCAAGCCTCGATTTGGGTATTTTAATTAATTCCGGGCGGTATAATTATACTCATAAAATCGATAGCAAAAACCGGACAAATGGCGCTGTTGATAATGGAAGCGAATCTAATGCTGTCATTGATTCTCTTATTGAAAAATCGGTTCCTGATGAGAAAATAGATCTAAACACCGCCGGCTATTTCGATCTGCAAGCTCTTCCCGGCATAGGGCCTGCGCTGGCCGAACGGATTATGTCGTATAGAGACAGTATTGGGAAGTTTCAGTCCGTCGAAGAACTGCAGAAAGTCAAGGGAATAGGCAAAGTAAAACTTGCCGCGATAAAACCTGAGGCGATAGTCAGGTGAATATTGGAATAACTATCGGAGACAAAGCCTTATATATAACCGCCCTTAAAGACATTGCTGCCAAGCCTGAATTTTATAAAACCGCTATCGATTTAAGATTAGCGGATGCTAATTTAGCCAACGGATATATTTGGGATAATGTAAGAGAAGATATTGCTAATATCTTCTCAAACGCCGAGAAAATAGCGCTGACAATTCCCGCCAAAATGTGCTATTCAAAAATAATCAGTATGGATTTAAATAAGAAATTCGATAGTTACCCAAAATGGCTCGCGGGTATTCAGATACCGGGCGACCTGGCTAAATATATTTATGGCTTTATTCCTCTAAATAATATTGATCGAAGCGGTATAAATAATGTTCTTTTCTACGCAACGCCAGCCGAACTTTTCTGGCCTCTCTTTTGCGCGGCTGTCAAAGATGATGTATATGATAAGGTGGAACTTGTTCCTGAATATACCGCGTTGAACGGCCTCTTGACAGATAACGATGGAGGTGAAAGTTTAAGCCAAACAGGGATTGTAAATATTAGCCAAAACGGCGCGGCCATAGTAATAAATAGAAATTCAAAACTTTCGGCGGTACGTTTTTTTCCAATAGAATCAAATTTGCCCGTTGATTTCATGGATGGTATAGAGACATATTTGCTCAGCCAATGCTGTAACGCGGAAAACTCCCGCGCGATAATTATAAATCGGGCAGAAATGGCAAAGTCGAACCGAAATTCTTCGCTATCTTTGGAATATAAAAATATCGAGGCTGAGTTTATGTCTGCTCTGGGTGCGATAAAATATTTGCTAAGTGGAGGAAAATGCGAATTACCGGCGGTCGGCTGAAAGGGAGCCGTATTGCTGTTCCCAGGGGATCGTTTATAAGGCCCACTACTGATAAAACGCGGGAGGCAGTTTTTTCGGTGCTGGGCGAGGATATCATAGGGGCGAGGGTAGCGGACCTTTTTTGTGGTTCCGGGGCGCTTGGAATTGAGGCCATTTCACGGGGCGCTGAATCCGCTTTGTTTATAGACTCATCCAAATCGGTTCTATTTAATCTGAAAAAGAACCTCGAAAATCTTGATATTTTAAATAAAACCAATATAAAACTCCTGAACGCGTTTAATGTCCGCTCGAAAACTCTAAAAGACATGTCTATCCTGTTTGCCGATCCGCCTTACAAAAAGGGTTTTGGCGACAAATTGATTTCGTTATTCTGCTTGCCAAAATTCAATTGGTATGGGATATTAGCCCTTGAACACGAATCGGAATGGCGCTACGCCGGCGAGCAATTACAGTTGCTAAAACGGTGCGATTTTGGAGATTTGGCCGTAAGTTTTTTGAATAAAACGAATAAAGATTGTTCTTAAGCAGGGAGTTGATTAAGTGGCTGGAGGTTTGAAAGCATTATATCCTGGGACATTTGACCCGGTAACTTTTGGGCATGTTGATATAATAAAAAGAGCGCGGAAACTTTTTGATAAATTGGAAATCGCCGTTGCTATAAATCGCGATAAGACGCCTTTGTTTAATGTCGAAGAGCGGATCGAGCTGATAAAAAGCTCATTGGACAATTATGGCGGGATAAAAATCGCAACTTTTGACGGCCTAACTGCGCAATACGCGAAATCTATCGGGGCGGCGGCAATTATACGCGGGCTTCGGGCAGTCTCGGATTTCGAATTTGAATTTCAAATGGCGTTAATGAACCGCAAAATCGAACCGGAAATCGAAACCGTATTTCTTACCCCGGTAGAAAAATACAGTTACATTTCATCCTCGCTTATAAAAGATATCGCGAAACGAGGCGGGGATGTTTCCTGTTTTGTACCGGACAAAGTAAAAAAAGAACTGATAAAAAAGTTTTTGTAAAAAATATGATCGTTTCCCAGCAGAATTCAAACGGAGTATTTTAATGAATCAGGAATTAAGCGAAATACTTAAGGTAAGACGCGAAAAACTTCAAAAAATAATCGATTCGGGAACAAATCCGTTTCCTTATAGATATGAACGTACTCATTCATCTTCGGAGATAATCTCAGGTTTTGAAAAACTTGCCGAATCCGAAGAAAAGGTCAGGGCCGCCGGGCGGATTGTAAGCTGGAGGGGGCATGGCAAAACCATGTTCGCGCATATTCAGGACGTTTCCGGAAAAATCCAGATTTATATTCGCAAGGATGAACTTGGCGAAAAGCTTTTTGAAAAATTCAAACTGTTTGACATAGGCGATATTGTCGGCATTGAAGGCGCTGTATTCAAGACCAAAATGGGGGAGATCACGATCAAAGTTTCGAGCTTTGAGTTGCTGGCCAAATCCCTCAAACCGTTGCCAGAAAAATGGCATGGTTTAAAAGACAAGGAAATACGCTACCGCAGACGATATCTGGATTTGATCGCAAACCCGGAAGTTGCCAAGGCGTTTATGACGCGCGCGAAAATTATTAATAGCATAAGAGAATTTCTCAATCAAAGAAATTTTCTCGAAGTCGAAACACCCGCCATGCAGACCCTTTATGGAGGAGCAAACGCCCGTCCGTTTGTAACACATCTTAACGCCCTTGATATTGATCTTTATTTGAGGATCGCGGATGAATTATATCTGAAAAGACTGATTGTGGGCGGGATGGAAAAAGTATATGAGATTTGTAAAGATTTTAGAAACGAGGGGATGGACCGCAATCATAATCCCGAATTCACAATGCTTGAATTCTATTGGGCGTACGCTGATTATAAGGACCTGATGGAGCTTGTCGAAATGTTGATTTCTTTTGTCGCTTCAAACGCGCTCAATACAGACAAATTTAATGTTGATGAAAATGAGATATCGCTAAAACCCCCTTATGACCGCATTTCCTTTTTTGAAGCGGCGGAAAAATATATTGGGCAGAACATTATGGATCTGGACGAAAGCGGGCTTAAAGAGGCCGCGAAATCAAAAGGTCTCGATCCTAAAGGAATTAGGGGCCGGGGAGCGGCGCTTGATTTTTTATCGAGCGAACTCGTGGAACCGCGGCTAATTCAACCCACCTTTCTGACGGATTACCCCATTGAGCTTTCTCCTCTGGCCAAAAAACATCGCGACAATCCTCGCCTTACCGAAAGATTCGAGTTATTCATAAACGGCGTTGAATTTGGTAATGGCTTTTCCGAGCTAAACGATCCCGACGACCAAAGGCAGAGGTTTGAAGCACAGTCAAATGCCAGGCAGATGGGAGATGAGGAAGCCCACCCAATTGATGAGGATTTTATTCTTGCTTTGGAGCATGGAATGCCTCCGGCGGCAGGTTATGGCCTTGGCGTTGATAGGCTGGTAATGCTCCTTACCGGCAATAGTTCTATCAGAGACGTTATTTTATTTCCTACAATGAAGCCGGAAGCAACTGGCGAAAGTGTCGAACCCGACACGGCTGAATAATGTCCCTCGAATTTTTCATTGCCAAAAGGTATTTCACGTCCCGCCACAGGCAGGGCTATATCTCTTTTTTGGGTTTTTTATCGATTTTTGTCGTAACGCTTTCCACGGCATCGCTTCTGATTGTGCTTTCTGTAATGAACGGTTTCGAAATGGAAGTGCGAAGCAGGATCATAGGTACATTGGCGCATATCATGGTTCGGCCCCGCGTCTGGGACTCCATCGAAAATTGGGGAGAGCTTCAAAAGAAAATTGAACAGGTAGAAGGCGTTGTGGCCACAAGTCCCGTAGTGATAGAAAAATCGGCCATATCTTCAAAATCAGGCACGGACGGAATACTCGTACGGGGAATTATCCCCGAAGAGGAAAGCGCTGTTACCGAAATTGCCGAGTATCTCCTGACAAAGGATTTATCTTTTGAAACTCATGAAGATAAATACATAGGAGTCTGGCTTGGAATTAATCTGGCAAATCGGCTGAATGTCACAATCAATGATAAAGTCAGGCTGTATTCTCTAAAGGATGTTGAGAGTAGCTTAAGCGGTTTCTCTCCAAGGATTAAGAATTGCATGGTTAAAGGCATAGTTGAAACCGGAATGTCAACTTACGACGATAATTTTGTCTATATGGCATTGGCGGACGCTCAGAACTTGTTTGAATTTGGGGATGAAGTTACGACGATAGAGGTTAAGACGACCGACTTTTACTCCGCTTGGCGGGTTGCGGAAAAAATACAAGAGACCATCGGATACGAGTATTTAGTTCTCGACTGGAAAGAACACAATCGTAACCTATTTTCGTGGATGACTCTCGAAAAATGGATGATGTTTTTAGTGTTGATGTTATTTGTTATTGTGGCGGCCAGCAATATTATTGCGCTCCTGGTAATGATGGTTCTTGCAAAACGCTCTGATATCGGCATTCTTCTCGCTTTCGGAATGCCCAAAAAGAGGCTCAAGAGGATATTCGCGTATCAGGGCCTGATAATTGGTTCAGTTGGCGGATTTGTCGGCGAGATTATTGGGCTGTTATTGTTGGTGATCCAAAAGGAATTCTCATTAATTGCCTTGCCCTCCGACATCTATTTTATTTCCGCTCTCCCGGTTGAAATCAGGTTCCTTGATGTTTTCTTGATATTCATTCTTGGATCGATGATCGGGTTGGTTTTTTCAATATATCCGGCAAACAGGGCTTCAAGATTGGACCCGGCGGAAATAATCCGCTATGAATAGTCGAGTAATTTTCTAAAATGTTATTAAAAGCTGAAAATATTCACAAAAGATTTCGTTCAGGCGAGGGATATATCGAAGTGTTAAAACGCGCCAGTCTTCAGGTTGACAAAGGAGAATTCGCTGTTCTTTCCGGACAATCGGGGTCGGGCAAAAGCACCTTATTGTATATTCTGGGCGGTCTAATTAGGCCTGATTCAGGTCTGGTTGAATTTGGCGGCAAGCCGTTGCGAGATTATAATTCTGACGATTTCGATAGATTGCGAAATAGAAAAATCGGCTTTGTGTTTCAAATGCACCATCTTATGCCGGATTTTACGGCCTTAGAAAACACCATAATTCCAGCTATGATTAAAGGCGAAAATAAAGAGAAGGCAATTGAAGATGCCTGCAGATTAATGTCGGATTTATCAATTTACGATAGGAGAGCACATTATCCCAGCCAACTTTCAGGAGGCGAACAACAGCGCGTTGCCGTGGCAAGGGCGCTAATAAATTCACCCGAGCTTCTTATAGCCGATGAGCCTACCGGTAATCTCGACCGGGAAAATGCGGATTCGCTTATTAAAATTATGATAAAACTGGCCGATACCACAAATACGGGCGTATTGGTAGCCACTCACAACCCGGAACTTGCAAGACGCGCCCGGAAAGTTTTTCGTTTAGCCGAAGGCCGGATAATTGATCAGGAGATAAATTGACTTGCGGGAAATTGGGCTCCGGTCTTATATTGAAAAGGGAACAAGCGGATTGTCCCAGAGGTTTAAGATATTGAGGGAGAATAAGATGCTTTGCCAGGACTGTCAAAAAACCGAATCAACGGTACATCTTACGCAGATTGTTAACAATAAAAAAATCGTCTTAAAGCTGTGTAAGAATTGTGCTGAAAAGAGGGGGTTCCATTCACCTTTTGAGAATGTTCCTTTTCCGCTCGCCGAATTTGTCACAGGGATGATGGGTATTAATAAGACTCATAAGGCAGGGGGTAAAGCTAAAACTCTTCAATCCGCAAAGTGTCCTTCTTGCGGTTTGACTTTTGAGGCCTTGGGCAAAACTGGACGGTTCGGTTGCGGCCAATGTTATACGACATTCGGCGCCGATTTAAATGATTTACTGAGAAAAATACACGGTTCTAATGAGCACCGCGGCAAAATGCCGTCTGGCACAACCGATAAGCTTAAACCAGTGAGGGAAGATAGGCGTTTAAGAGAAGATCTCAAACGGGCAATTGAACAAGAGGATTTTGAGGCCGCGGCAGTTTTAAGAGATAAAATAAGAGAGAAAACTGACAAAGTCAGGTGATATAAATGAAACAGGAAATAATAGATAAAATGTCAGGGCAGCCGGCCCCATGGTTAAGCGGCGAAGGCCCGGATTCGTTTGTGGTACTTTCTTCTCGCATAAGGCTGGCCCGGAATATTTCTGATTTTCCATTTCCACCGGCGGCAGATTCGGATTCTCGTGAGAAAGTTCTTAATTTTATATCTCCCGCTTTCTCCAAAATACCATTGCTCGAAAACGGCAATTTTTTCCAGACATCCGAAATCGATGGCTTAAGCCAGAAGTTTTTAATGGAAAGGCATTTGATATCGCCGGAATTTGTGCGGGGCGGTTCAGGGCGAGGATTATATATTGAGCAAGAGGAGAAAATTTCTATAATGCTCAATGAAGAAGACCATATCCGATTGCAGGTAATATCCTCCGGCATGTCATTGTCGGAATGCTGGGATATTGCTGATAAGGTCGATAATGAAATGTCTGAGCTTGTAGAATTTGATTTTAATGACAAATTCGGATACTTAACTTCGTGTCCTACAAATGTTGGAACCGGACTCAGAGCATCTATTTTAATACACCTTCCCGGATTGGTATTAACCAGGAAAATCGATGATATTATTGGGAGTATTTCAAGGGTTGGGCTTGTTGTGAGGGGTTTTTACGGCGAGGGCACGGATGTTTTGGGAAATCTATTTCAAATCTCAAACCAAACGACTCTCGGCCGTACAGAAGATGAAATTATTGATTCGCTTGTCAAAGTTTCCCGAACCATTATTGAAAGCGAACAAAATGCTCAAGAAGAATTAATGACGGACGCCCCCGAACAGATAGAGGACAAAGTTTGGAGATCTTACGGTATTTTGACCCATGCGCGCGTTTTAACATCCAATGAAGTTATGAATCTTCTTTCGGCGCTGCGTTTGGGATTATCGCTCGGTTTGATTGATAAATTCAGCAACCGGGAGCTAAATGAGCTATTGATTGTAACTCAACCGGCGCATCTTCAAAAATATATAGGAAAAGAAATGGATAATAATGAAAGAGATATGATACGTGCTGATTTGGTTAGAAAGCAGCTTTGCAAAGAAGAGGGACTTTAGCATTTTTTCAACGAGGGAATTGTAATGAACGAGATGTTCACAGAGAAAGCTCGAAAAGCAATTGAGCACGCGCGCGACGAAGCCGCTCGTCTAAAACACGACTACATTGGCACCGAGCATTTGTTGTTGGGGCTAATTCGCCTCGGCGATGGAATGGCTACAGATATATTCAATAATATTGGCATAGATACAAATGAATTAAAGGCCTCAATTGAGGAAATGGTCCAGCCTTCAGGCGGTACTATGCAAATGGGCCAGCTTCCGTTGACAGCCCGGGCAAAAAAGACTCTTGAAGTGTCCGGCAATGAAGCCAGGGCTTTGAAATCCAAAGATATCGATACCGAGCATATTCTTCTCGCCTTATTGAAAGATGAAGAAGGCGTGGCGGCCCAGGTTATGGCGATGTATGATGTCGATTATAAAGAAGTTTACGAGGAACTGCGCAATATTGAGACTGGAAAACCATCATCATTCGGTAGAAAAAGAAAAAAATCAAAAACACCTGCGCTTGATCATTTTGGAAGAGACCTTACCGAACTCGCGCGTCGCGATCAATTGGACCCTATAATCGGGCGGGACAGCGAGATCGAGCGGGTAACACAAATATTATCCCGCAGAAAGAAAAACAATCCTGTTCTTATTGGAGAGCCGGGAGTGGGAAAGACTGCCATAGCCGAAGGGCTTGCGCAAAGGATTGTTGCAGGAAAAGTACCGGAAATTTTAGAAGGAAAAAGAATAGTAACTCTGGATATGGCTTCACTTGTCGCCGGGACGAAATATCGCGGCCAGTTCGAAGAACGCCTCAAGGCTGTAATGAACGAAATCCTTGCCTCAAAAGATGTCATTATTTTTATCGATGAGCTGCATACAATCGTGGGAGCGGGCGGCGCGGAAGGTTCATTAGACGCGTCGAATATTTTCAAACCCGCGCTTTCGAGAGGCGAACTGCAATGTATTGGCGCGACCACTTTGAATGAATACAGAAAATATATCGAAAAGGACGGCGCCCTCGATAGAAGGTTTCAAACAGTTATGATCGATCCGCCCTCTACGCAGGACACCAAAGAAATTTTGAAAGGCCTCAAACAGAAATACGAAGACCACCATAAAGTAATTATTACTGAGGACGCCATTGAGGCGGCGGTGACTTTATCCGATCGATATATCTCAGGAAAATTCCAGCCCGATAAAGCTATTGATATCATTGACGAGGCCGGATCCAAAGTCCACCTTTCCGCTTATACAAAGCCCGAGACTTTTGGCGAGCTTGAAGATAAAATAGTTGAGCTGTCAAAGAAAAAGGAAATGGCCGTAAAAGGCCAGGAATTTGAGAAAGCGGCGCAATTAAGAGACACCATAAAACTGAATAAGGAAGAGCTTGAAAGAATTAAAAAAGAGTGGGAAGAAAAACGTAACGAAGAGAAGATTGAATTAAAGGAAGAAGATATAGCCTCGGTTATTGCAATGATTACCGGAATACCTTTGTTCAAACTGGAAGAAAAAGAGTCCAAAAAACTCCTGCGCATGGAAAAAGAGATTGCTGCTAAAATTGTTGGGCAAAGTGAAGCTATCTCCAATATCTCAAAAGCTGTCAGGCGCGCGCGCGCGGGTTTAAAAGATCCTTCGCGCCCTATTGGATCGTTTATCTTCCTTGGTCCGACAGGCGTAGGAAAAACCGAACTCGCGAAAGTTCTTTCAGAGTTTCTTTTTGAGGATACTGACTCGCTTATTCGAATCGACATGTCTGAATATATGGAAAAATTCGCTGTATCTCGCCTTATTGGAGCGCCTCCCGGATACGTCGGGTATGAGGAAGGCGGCCAGTTGACTGAGAAAGTGCGCCGGAAACCATATTCCGTTGTTCTTTTGGACGAAATAGAAAAGGCGCATCCTGAAGTCTTTAATATTTTGCTCCAGTTACTTGATGATGGACAATTGACAGATTCATTTGGCCGCAAGGTTGATTTCAGAAATACTGTAATTATTATGACTTCGAATATGGGGACGCGCCAGGCGACAGTAGGAAAGGGAATCGGATTTCAAAAGGATGACTCAAAAACCAATTATGAAAAAATGAAAGGGCGTATCCTCGAGGAAATGAAGAAAACCTTTAATCCCGAGCTGGTTAACAGGATTGATGAAACAGTTATATTCCATTCTTTGGAAAAAAAGCATATTTTGCAGATTATTGACATTCAAATAAAGGATCTGATTAAACGCATGTCCGATATGAACATTACATTGAATATAGACTCGGATGGGATAGGATATTTGGTAGAAAAAGGATGGGATCCTAATTTCGGCGCGAGACCTTTGAAAAGGGCATTACAGAAATATCTCGAAGATCCGATGGCCGAGGAAATTTTGAGAGGCGAATATAAAGGCAGCTGCCATGTGGAAATTTCCAAACATCCCGATGAAGACAGGCTCAAGTTTGATATTAAAAAATTATCTGAAAAAAGAATGGAACCTGAGAAATCAGGTAAAACCGAATAAATTTCTATACATTATTCCCTGCGTTTTAAAATAGGCGCAGGGTTTTTTTATTGGGTTTTTTAATCATCGATTTAATCAAAATTAAGCTGTTTTTACAAATAATTTAGAAAGAACTCTTGACAGGCCGAAAAGATAATGTAAATTACATGGTTTGAAGAAAGGGGAATGAATTGGCTCACAAAAAAGGGCAGGGATCAAGCAAAAACGGCCGGGACTCAAACGCCCAAAGAATGGGTGTGAAGGTGTTCGGCGGACAGCGCATTAACGCCGGATCGATTATTATTCGCCAAAGAGGTACGAAGATCCACCCCGGTGAAAATGTTGGTCATGCCAAGGATAATACATTATTTGCTCTTGTTGACGGTATAGTGCAATATCAAAGAAAAGGCCATGACAGGAAATTTGTATCGGTAATTTCTTAAAACTAATCACTCGGCGAATAGAGGGATTTATTTTTATATTGGATGTGAATTTAATCACATGATTTTTTAAAATGTCGAAAACTCCCAGCAAAATTGGAATCATTGTTAGCAGCGGTGCTTTTTGGGAGATAATTTATTGCTTTTATCATATTGAAAAATCTGGCTATTTAAGACAGCCTATTACGGTTCAAAACGATGATGAAGTAGATATCCAGAATAAAATTGAGCTAAATCTATCAAAACATTCTATCGAACATATTAATAATATAAAAGCCACAGGCATAAACGGGTTGATTATTCATAGCGGAGTTGAGCTTTTCAATTCTCTTTGTGATTTTGAAAATGCCGGCAATGCTCTTAAGATTGATAATTCTTTAAAGGGCTTAATAAAGGGCATGTACCGCCTGGAAAAGCCGATCGGCGCTTTTGGAGAGGCTTCGCTATTGGTAGCAAAATCATTGCAGGGTATTACAAAGGCCGGGCCTGTTGTTACGGTCGGCAATGATCCCAAACTTCAGGATGGTATAGGCAGCACCGGCGCTCAGGCCGTGGTTACTCGTCCCGGAGAAGTAGTTTTAGACGAGGAAAATAAAATTGTTTCTTCCGGAGGAGAGTTCAATACTAAGCGGCCGGTCGAAGTTTTCGGAGCGTGCGATAATCTTATGAAAGGGATTGATGAATTTATAAAAGGCAGGAAACATGAGAAATATTAAATCCGCTCAGATTACAGCGGCGGTTAAGGAATTATCAATGAGCGCCAATTACTTTCTTGGCGAAGATGTTATTGCGGCTTTAAAGAAATCCGCCGAAATAGAAGAATCTCCCTTGGGAAAAGAAATATTAAGTCAAATTCTTGAGAACGCTGAAATCGCAAAAAACGAAAAAATGCCTCTTTGTCAGGATACAGGACTTTCGGCGTTTTTTGTAGAGCTTGGCTCCGATGTTCATATCAAGGGATTAACGCTCGAGGCGGCTATTCATGAAGGTATTAGGCAGGGATATAGCGAGGGCTATCTTAGAAAATCGATTGTTGAAGATCCGCTCAGACGAAAAAACACCGGAGATAACACGCCCGGGGTGATTTCTACGACAATAGTCGAGGGTGAAAAACTGAAAATCACTATCCTTCCAAAAGGCGGAGGCTCCGAGAACATGAGCGCTATTAAGATGCTCAAACCGTCCGATGGGGAGGATGGCGTTAAAGATTTTATAGTGGAAACTGTAAAAAATGCCGGCGGTAATCCATGTCCTCCCATTATTGTAGGAATTGGAATTGGCGGAACATTTGATAAATGCGCGCATTTGGCTAAAAAATCTCTTTTAAGAAAAGTAGGCTCTATTCATACTGACCCATATTACGCCGAAATGGAAAAGGAACTTCTTGAAAGGATAAATAACACCGGCATAGGCCCGCAGGGACTCGGCGGACGAATTACTGCGCTGGCTGTTCATATAGAGACTCACCCGTGCCATATAGCCAGCCTGCCTGTCGCGGTTAATACTCAATGCCACTCGGCAAGGCATAAAGAGATAATAATCTAAAGGGGGATAATATGGAATCTATCAGGATAAATACTCCGGTAAACGACTCTGATATTGAGCAATTGCGCGTCGGCCAGAAAGTGATTATTAATGGATATATTTATACTGGCCGGGATGCCGCGCATAAAAAAATGGTGGATTTGATAGAAAACGGAAAAGAACTGCCATTTGATCCGAAAGGGCAGATTATTTATTTTGTTGGCCCCACGCCGGAAAAACCGGGCCATGTAATTGGATCGGCAGGCCCGACAACTTCCGGGAGAATGAATAAATACTCGCCATTTATGATCAAGGCCGGGTTGAAGGGAATGATAGGCAAAGGCGAAATGGGCCCAGATGTCGCGGGAGCTTTGAAAGATTGCAAGGCCGCGTATTTTGTCGCGACCGGCGGGGCGGCCGCGTTGATCGCCAAGCGAATAATTGAGGCCGAGGTTGTAGCGTATGAGGAATTGGGACCTGAAGCGGTGCGCAGGCTAAAAGTAGAAAAATTCCCTGTGATAGTGGCGCAGGATTGTCATGGCGGCAACATATTCATTGAGGGCGTTCAAAAATACCGGCGGTAATCTCGAAAGAGACATTAGTTGCTTTTTCCGGGCAAGAGGGAAGTTTTCCAAAATGATAATAAGTAAGATTTCTAAAAAGAATAAATTCTTGTTTAAATGTAAATTTGAAGTTTTCGGTTGTTTTAAATTTTCAGCCTGTGGCTTGTTTTTTTCAGGAGGCATTATATGAACCAAGCTATTGCCGCGCGAAGCGCTCTCTTTTGGTTATTTCAAAGAGTAACGGGCGCAATTTTGGCAATTTTTCTCTTTACCCACGTAAAGGTCCTTCATTGGGATTTCAACTTCGCCGAGCGGGGATTAATTGATTTCTCATTTGTACTTAAAAGGCTTGACGGAAATTTAGTCTGGCTGATTTTTTATTTCCTGTTTATAATTTCGGCTTTATTTCATGGCCTAAACGGTCTCTGGGCTGTGGTTCTTGATTTCAGGCCGTCGAGGAGAATTCAGCTTATATGGCTTACGATTTTATGGGCAGCCGGGATATTAACGGCCTATTATGCCTTTACTACCCTCGGGTCGTTTTATGGGGGAGGATTAGCATGAAGCTGAGTTATATTTTTAAAGGAACAAAAGAGGAATTGAAACTCAATCCCAATATTGGGACTTTTTCCTGGTTTTTGCATAGGATTACGGGGCTTATGCTTCTGTTTTATCTGTTTACGCACATGTGGGTTTTAGGCTCGGCCAACCAAGGCAAAGACGCGTTTAACGAGAGATTAGGCGCGGTTCAAACTCCGCTTTTTCACTTTCTTGAAATTGGCCTTATTCTGGTTATCTTTTATCACATGGTTAACGGCCTTTCCATTACAATTATGGATTTCGCGAATATAACCAGTAAACATAAATCTGTGGTTATCGCGACCGTTATTGTGTTTGTAATCCTGATGCTCGTTAGCCTGTCCGTTATGGTTCCCAGGATATTCGCGTCACATGTATCGCTGGGAGGTCTCGTATGATATTTCATGATGTTTTAATAATCGGCGGCGGTTTGGCGGGCATGAGGGCCGCCGTGGAAGCGGGAGCCAAAGGCGCGGAGGTTGCCCTTTTATCAAAGATACATCCTTTAAGATCGCATTCCGGGGCGGCGCAGGGAGGCATTAACGCGGCGTTGGCCAACAACCCTGATTCCGCCGATGATACTCCTGAACGGCACGCCTACGATACTGTAAAAGGCTCTGATTACCTTGCTGACCAGGAAGCCGCGATTACAATGACAAACGACGCTCCAAGGATTATATATCAGATGGAACACTGGGGATGTCCGTTTTCGAGAATGGAAAATGGGAAGATCGCCCAGCGCCCTTTTGGAGGCGCCGGCTATCCTCGGACATGCTATGGGGCTGATAAAACAGGTCTATACCTTTTACATACGCTTTATGAACAGACGATTCGTCTGAACACAAAGTATTATGAAGAATGGATGGTTTTACAGCTCGCTATTGACAATTCAGGAGTTTGCAAGGGCGTTATCGCTTTGAATATTCCCGACGGCAGGCTGGAGCTTGTCTCGGCAAACGCGGTAGTTTTCGCTACTGGCGGCTCCGGAAGGGTATTTGGAAATACAACAAATGCCCTGGTGAATTCAGGACTTGGCAAATCTTTGCCATACTGGGCCGGCGTTCCCCTCAAGGATATGGAATTTATTCAGTTCCATCCGACCGGATTGTACAAGTCAAATATTCTGATGACGGAGGGATGCCGCGGCGAGGGCGGATACCTGGTAAATAAAGAAGGCGAACGTTTTATGAGCCGTTATGTCTCCGAAAAGATCATGGAACTCGCGCCCAGAGATATCGTTAGCCGGTCTATTGCTACTGAGGCGGAAGAGGGCAGAGCGTTTGAGGGCGGTTATGTTCATCTTGATCTGCGGCATCTGGGCAAAGATAAAATCATGGAGCGGCTTCCCGGTATCCGTGAGATTTGTCTGGATTTTGCCGGACTCGATCCGATTGATACTCCAATTCCGATCAACCCCGCGACGCACTACACTATGGGCGGGATTGATTGCGACAAGGATGGAATGACCAAAACTCCGGGCTTCTATGCCGCCGGAGAATGCTCTTGCGTATCGGTCCATGGCGCCAACAGACTCGGTGGAAACTCTCTTCTGGAAACAATAGTATTTGGCAGGCGCGCCGGATCAGCCGCCGCCGATTATGTAAAAGACCTTCCGAAAACTGGTGATGAAGCCGCGTTGACAAAGGCCTTGAAAACGCTTGAAGAGAAGATGGCGTCATTTGCAAAACCGGGCGGCAAGGAAGACCCGTACAAGCTCAGGACAGAACTGCAAAACGTGATGTCGGCGAAGGTTGGAATTTTCAGAACCGGCGAGGAGCTTTCTGACGGGCTGAAAAGTATAAAAGAGTTGCAGGAGCGTTTTAAGAATATACGGCCAATAAGCAACGCCAGATCATTCAATATGGATAAAGTCTGGATTATGGAATTTGCCGGCAACATGGAAATCTCCGAGGTGATTACCGCGGGCGCTATTCGCCGCACCGAAAGCAGGGGCGCTCATTTCAGGCGAGAATTCGATAAGCGCAATGATGAGGAATGGTTGAATCATACCATTGCGAAATGGACCCCAGACGGACCGGAATTTTCAAAAAGCGAAGTTGAGTCATCCAAGTACGCCCCGGAAGAAAGGAAGTATTAATATGAATACAACCTTCAAGATATTTCGATATGATCCCGATGATGGACGCGAACCGCATTTTCAGACATTCGAAGTAGAAACTCCGAAGGGAATGACCGTGCTTGAGGCCCTTTACTGGATTATGGAAAACAAAGACCCGTCTTTTGCGTTCAGATCAAGTTGCCGCGAGGCAAACTGCGGATCATGCGCTATTCATATTAACGGCACCTATGGGTTGGCCTGCCGGACTCAGGTCGAAAAACTGAAACAGCCGGTGACAATCCGCCCATTGGCGCACTTACCGGTGCTCAAAGACCTTGTTGTGGATATGAAACCGTTCTTCGACAATTATAAGGCTATTAAACCGTATCTGATACCGGGACAGGATGTGCCGGAAAAAGAACAGTATCAGTCTGTTGAAGATAGAAAAAAGATCGACCATCATGTGGATTGTATTCTTTGCGGCGCATGCTATGGCTCATGCCCTGTAGCTTACGGCGACCCCAAATATTTGGGCCCGCACGCCCTTTTAAAGGCCCTCAGATTTGTCGAAGATTCCCGCGATGGCGCGACCGATGAGCGTCTTGCTATGGTAGCGTCGGAATTCGGGGTCTTTCGCTGCCATACGATTTTTAACTGCCAGTTGGTTTGCCCGAAAGAACTCAATCCGACCGGGGCCATAAGCCAGTTGAAAAATAAAGTGATTGTTAAGAAATTCCCGTTTATGAAGATGTTTATCAGGGATTAGTCTAAATCAAATCTTCTCATAAGGGCGAATTCTATTCGCCCTTTTTGGTTCATAGTTAAACTCCGGATTGGGTGGCATGCTTTTGCCGAAAGCATAAGCATGTAAAAAAACGCCGGAGCGATCCGGCGTTTTTCAATTTAATATCTTATTCTTGTTTAATGAATGCTTCCTGCATTGTCAGCGGCCCACTGCAAATCATGCGAAGCATGACAAAAAGAAAGACAAGCGAAATTCAAACCGTTAAAACCGTTTGAATAGGTGCTTCCGCCATCCTCATAAAACTGAGCTTGGGTTGTATCGGTACCAATTTTGAAAATATGTGAGCGGATATCACCCCTCAAATGAACGAGCGAGTCTGAAGAAATAGCGGACTTTACAGAAAAGGGCATGTGGCAATATACGCAATTGCTCGGCCCGGCATGGGTGACCGTTACTGATGCATGGCAATCTTCACAATCGGCTATGATAGCGTTGGCGGCATCATATTTCGCGCTTTTGTGAGGATCGTGGCATTGAACGCATAATAAATTCGCATGTCCGGCGCTTAACATCTCATCATACTGCTCGTGGTGTCTGATTAATCCTCCCGAAACAAGGATTCTGTGATCTGCTGAACGGTAATGGCACTCGCCGCAAAGGGCCGAGGATCTGTCTATTGTCAGGACATTTTCCGTTGGTGATAATATATGCTGGCTGCCCGGGCCATGGCATGCCTCGCATGTGATACCGTCTTCAGCCCATGTTCCTATCATGCCGGGAAGTCCATCTTGATGAAGAGATGTGTCGGGGTTGTAGCCGGTAGTATGGCATCTTCCGCAGTCATAAGGTTTGGTTCCGGCGGAGTCGGACGAATGATATGCGACCCATTCTTGTGTGTCTAAATTCCACTGTACGGCATCGCCTGTTACTATATAACCGTCATTATCAATGAAGCGCGCTTTCCAACCGAATCCTCCGATTACATAAGAAACGTCATTCCATGTATAGCCTGTGGGGGGATTAGCCGGAAGTGGCGGGGGACCGGGCGTGATATCCGGATAAGTAGGCGGAGTTCCATTAACGACCTTGTTTAGCTTGTATGGATGTCCGGTATTGAATACTTCATCATATTTAGCGGCGTGGCAAAGGCGACATTCAGATGCTCCGATATAAGTTGTCTCTCCCGGCTCTTCCGTGACAATATCTTTTGAATCCGAACAGCCAAGTATTGTTAATAATACTGCCATTGGAAATAAAAAAAATAATAATCCGCGCATTTTCCCTCCTGTTTAACTGCCTAATAGCCGTCATTTATGATAACGAATTAGCATCCAATTTCTCCACTTGCCGGCCACACAAACTCCGATTATAATTATCGTCATATTTCTATTATATCTATATCGA
>CAZKYQ010000007.1:31369-41827 GCA_964556975.1 uncultured Ignavibacteria bacterium | reverse complement strand
GCTTGACCGCCGAAAGTGGCAGGTACGAAAGTGTGTCAGCAAGAACCGGAATTTATTCAATAAGGCCCTTATTGAGCCCTCCACCTCTCCCAGAATGTGGCTAATTACCGCATAAAAGCACATAATAACAAATAATATCAATAAATTATCACGATTTCGTGGTTTTGGACTAAATTTTGCTTGCGTTTTGAAACGTTTTACATATATTGCTGTTGCAACAATTGAATGTTGTAGGATGGGCAACTCAAGATTTTCTGCGCTTATTCCGATACTAATAAAGGAAACGTCAGAAGCTTGATTAAGGGTAAATCTATGGCAAACTTGAAATTATCACAAATCGCAGGACTAAGACAAACGCTTTCGGTACGGCCGGATCTTATTCAGTCTTTGAAGCTTTTAATGGAACCGATTTTAACGCTGGAGCAGGTCCTCAGGCAAAACCTCGCGGAAAACCCCCTATTAGAGGAGTTTGAAGAGGAAAAAGACGATATTATACCGCCTGAAGTTCCTGAGCCAAGGCTCAAAGACGAGCATACCATTAATGAAACCAAAATAGACTGGCAGGAATTTCTCGGCGAAGATAACGAATGGGTTTCGGGTTCATATAAGGATTTTTCCGAAAACGATGAAGATAACTTTGAGAGAACGCAAGTCGTAGAGAAAACCCTCTATGACCATCTGTTCGAGCAGCTGGGTTATGCGAAAATGACCGATGAAGAAATCGAGATTGGCGCTTATATAATTGGAAATATCGATGAGTCAGGGTTCTTGAAATTCGATATCGAAGACATCGCGCAGGAGCTTCAAAAAGAGCCTGAACTGGCAAAAAAAGTGCTGGAGAAAATAAAAAAATTCGATCCTCCCGGCGTTGCGTCGCGCGATTTAAGAGAATGCCTGCTTGCGCAGCTTGATGAACAGGGGTTAAGGGATTCGCTTGTATGGGAATTGGTTGACGAATATCTATATAGTCTTGAGAAAAAGAGCTTTTCTCAGCTTTCGAAAATGACTTCGACTACTCCCGATCGTATTCAGGCCGCGCTGGAAATTATAAAGGGACTATCGCCGAGGCCTGCGCAGGGCAGGTTCGTAGTTCCGGCGGCAATTGTTGTTCCTGATTTGATAGTTGAAAAGGTTGATGGTCAATATATGGTTTTTCATAATGATAAAAACCTTCCGAGATTGCGCATAAATCAATCATATCGCTCGCTGATAAAACGGGGCAACAAAACGCCCGAAGATACAAAAAAATATGTGCGCGAGAAGCTCGAACAGGCAAGATGGCTGATCAACGCTATCAATCAGCGCAGAAGCACGATGATCAGGGTCATGGAAGCTATTGTTGAACATCAGGAAGAATTTTTTGAACATGGCGAGGACCACCTAAAGCCTTTGATAATGGAAACGATTGCCGATGTAGTCGGAATGAATGTCGCAACCATATCGCGGGTCGCCAGCGGCAAGTATGTTCAAACTCCGTTGGGCGTATTTGAGATAAAATATTTTTTCAACACCGGCGTTTCTACTTCGGGCGGCGAGGATTTATCAAAAAGGGTAGTTAAAAATAAAATCCAGCAAAAAATCGCCGAGGAGAACCAGGCCACGCCATTATCGGACCAGGAGATTGCCAATTCATTAAGGGAAGAGGGAATTAAGCTCGCCAGGCGGACGGTGACAAAATACCGTGAAGAGTTGGGGATAAAATCCGCTCGTTTCAGAAAACAAATTTCTTAAATAAGCTATTATTTATAAATGACCTTCCATAATTAGTATAATTATGCGTTATTTTAGGCATAATTCGCTTGATTATCATAAACGCCAGTCCTAAATTGTAGATGTTATTTATGGAATTTCTTAAGCTAAATAGCGGTTTTCCCGGTCTTGAGAATACTGGTTTTTGTATTGATTGATATCGTTGAACGCAGTTAACAATAAGAGGAATGAATGGATAAAAATCTCGCATTAGATTTTGTTCGGATAACTGAAGCCGCGGCTCTCGCTTCGGCAAGGTGGATGGGCTATGGGGACCCGATGGCAGCGGATAACGCGGCTGTTGAGGCAATGCGGAAGGTATTTAAATCGGTTGATATTGACGGTGTTGTTGTAATCGGCGAGGGCGAACGCGATGAAGCTCCCATGCTTTTTATCGGAGAAAGGGTTGGAAAAGGGAAAGGCATAAAAGTCGATATCGCGCTTGATCCTCTCGAATGCACCAATTCAGTCGCTTATGGCCGTCCTAATGCGATTGCCGTTTTGGCCGCCGCCGAACGCGGGAAAATACTTCATGCTCCTGATACTTATATGGAAAAACTGGCGGTTGGCCCTGACGCGAAAGACGTTATTGATTTGGATGATACGCCCGAAGCAAACCTGAAAAGAATAGCCAAGGCAAAGAATTTTGAAATAGAGGATTTGACGGTTGTTATTCTCGATAGAGACCGCCATGAGGACCTAATTAAAAGGGTCCGCGCGACCGGCGCGAGAATAAAACTAATTGCCGACGGCGATGTTTCGGCGGCCATCGCCACATCGGTTTCTGACACCGGAGTAGATGTGCTGATGGGTATTGGCGGCGCGCCGGAGGGAGTATTGGCGGCCGCGGCATTGCGCTGCCTTGGAGGTGTTATTTTGGGAAGGCTTGTGCCGCGCAACAAAGAGGAAGCGAACCGCGCACGGAAAATGGGCGTAAAAAACATAAATAAAGTTTTTAAAACGGAGGAACTGGCAAAGGGCGAAAATATTATGTTGGCCGCAACCGGCGTTACTTCAGGCGATATGCTTAAGGGAGTCAGATATACCGGGGTTGGCGCCTTTACACATTCGATTGTAATGAGATCGAAATCAGGAACAATTAGATTTATCGAAACCGAACATCGTTTCGATAAGGATCCCGATTATCATTAAAAGAGCAGGGGTGATTAATATGGAAATTAGAACGACAGCAAGGCATTTTGAGCTTACGGACAATTTACGGAAGTTCGCGGAAGAGGAAATAAAGAGGCTGGAAAAATATTACGATAATATAATCGATACTCATCTCACCATGTCGGTTGAAAAATCAAGGCAGATAGCGGAACTTACTTTGAAAGTTTATGGCACGACCTTAATGTCGAAAGCAAAGGCATACGATATGTATGTCGCGATTGAACAGGTTATTGCTAAAATGGAAGGACAGGTCAAAAAATACAAGGCGAAGTTGAGAGATAAAAAAGGCGTGAAGAAATCACCGCCTAAGAAAAGGCCGCTTCCGGAAGAAGAGTTCGAGGAAGAGCAGGAATAAGAATCCGATGGCCGGAATAAAAGTAGGAAGAATAGTTGCTGAAAGGCGCGAGTTTCTAGAGCTTTTTCCTCTTCTTGATGAAGTCGGTTATAATAAAATCCTGAATAACGATCAAATTCATAGGCCGGGCCTTGCTCTGGCCGGACACACCGAAAGGTTTGCCCATAAGAGAACTCAAGTTTTTGGCCAGACCGAGATATCGTATCTTCTAAGCCTTTCAGAGAAGAAACTTGAAGCAAGCCTATCCAGCCTTTTCAGCTTTGAAATGCCTCTTATAATTATTACCAAGGCGATGCAGCCGCCTTCAAGGCTTTTGGAATTCGCCAAGGTTCACAATACCTCGATCCTCCAAAGCAATCTTTCGACTTTAGAGCTGATCACTCGTTTGTCGGCATATTTGCAGAATCTATTTTCCCCGCAAACGACAATACATGGCTCGCTTATCGATGTATACGGCGTTGGGCTTCTTTATACAGGCGTATCAGGAATTGGCAAATCGGAGTGCGCTCTTGATCTCGCGGAAAGAGGGCATCGCCTTGTGGCCGACGACGTGGTTAAAATTACAAAAAAAGCGCCTGAAGTTATTGTGGGCCATTCGGATGAAAAACTCGGACATCATATGGAAGTGCGGGGAATTGGCATAATTGATATTGAGAAACTTTTCGGTATCAGGGCCATACGAGTACAGAAAAGAATCGAGGTCGAAGTTCGTCTTGAACGATGGGAGATTGGAAAAGAGTATGACCGCCTTGGAATTGATGAGCGCCGCACAACAATCCTGGGTGTCGAGATCCCTTATGTGGTTATCCCCGTATCACCGGGAAAAAATATCACCGTAATTTCGGAAGTTATCAGCATGAACCATATGATGAAAGTATATGGAGAGAACACCGCGCAGAGGTTTATACAGAAGCTTTCAGAAGACATCGCCCGCAGAAAGACCACTCTCGAATATCTTGAAGCCGACATGGAATAAATCTGTTTTTACAACCTTTCAATAAAATGGAGCAGAAAGAAATAAAAAATGATAATGTTTCTGCCATTTATTGGTAGGGTTTGCCGCATAGCCTCGGCCCCGCTTCTTTTTTGGTTTTATTTATATGCAACCGCCAATATTTACGGCAGTTTAGCCGAAATTAAATTGGGAATACGATTGGCGGGAATTTGCCGCGGTTAGATGAAAAACATTAATACTAATTTAGGAATCAAATGGTAAGATTAATTTTTGGCATACACAATCATCAGCCGGTAGGTAATTTTGAAAGCGTATTCAGCCATGCCTATGAAAAATGCTATCTTCCGTTTCTGGAAACGATTTCAAATCATCCGTCCATAAAATTTTCAATTCATACAACAGGGCCGCTTTATCATTGGATTGAACAAAACAAGCCCGAGTGGTTTGAGATATTAAAAAATATGGTCGATTCGGGCCAGGCGGAAATTCTGGGAGGCGGCTTTTATGAACCGATACTAAGCACAATTCCCGAAGAGGACAGGATCGGCCAGATTGCCAAGATGTCCAATTATGTGCAAAGTAAATTTGGCGCGCAGCCTCAAGGAATGTGGACGGCCGAAAGGATTTGGGAGCCGAGCCTTCCCTCTATCATGGCCGAATCCGGAATGATTTATACGGTTCTCGATGATACGCATTTTCGCTGGGCGGGCTTAAAAGACGATGACCTTTTGGGGTATTATATTACCGAAGATGACGGTCTTCCCGTTCTGGTTTTTCCAATTAGCAAGACATTGCGATATAACATACCATTTAGGGACCCTCAGATTACAATAGATTACCTAAAAAAATTATATGATGAGAAAGGCGATATCGTTGTTGTTTACGCGGATGACGGCGAGAAATTCGGCCTTTGGCCGGGAACGTATAATACTTGCTATAATAAACGATGGCTGCAACGGTTTTTTCATCTCCTTGCCAAAAACCTCGGTTGGATAAAACCTGTGTTTTTCTCCGAGGCAATACAAGAGGTCCCGCCGGTTGGAAGAGTATATCTTCCTACATCCTCTTATGCCGAGATGGGGCAATGGTCTCTTCCCGCGGACGGTTTCTCCGAATATGAAGAAATGGAAAAAAAGCTTAAAGAAGAAAAGCTTTGGGACCAATACAGCTATCTTCTAAGGGGAGGATTTTGGCGGAATTTTATGTCGAAATACTCCGAATCGAATAATATGCACAAGAAAATGCAGTATTTGACTTTTCTTATTCGCGAAGCGGCGGAGAAAAAAACTGTTAATAAGGACTCTTTAGGCAAAGCGATAGGCTTGAAATGGCAGGGGCAGTGCAACTGTCCCTATTGGCATGGGGTTTTCGGGGGTGTGTACTTGAATCACTTAAGGCACGCCACCTATTCCAGATTTATCGAAGCTGAGAAAATACTCGAAAGCGGAAAGAAAAAGCCATTTATTGAATATGAAGTTTTTGATTTTGACGTTGACGGCATGGACGAAGTAATATTGAAAAACCATTATCTTAATTTATATATATCCCCCTTTTATGGCGGTTCTTTATTTGAGCTGGATTATAAGCCGGCGTTGATGAACCTGCTTGATACGATGACCCGGCGCAAGGAAGGTTATCATGCTAAGTTAGGCTTGGCGGGTAATGTTGGCAGCCAGGCCGAAGGATCGATCCATGATAGAATTGAAGTTAAAGAAAAAGGTCTTGAAAAACACCTTGTTTATGATTGGCACCGCCGTTTGAGTTTCCTCGATCATTTCTTCGAAAAGGGTGTTAACCTGGAATCCTTTGCGAAAAACGAATATAGTGAAAAGGGAGATTTTGTAAACCAGCCCTTTGAAGCCGAAATGCATAAGAAAAACGAAAAAGAATTTTTCTTGCTTATGGCCAGGAACGGCCATGTCTGGATAAATAAAAACTGGGCGTCTCTATCAATTCTTAAAAAAATCACGCTTCGTGCTGACAGTCCGTTTTTTGATGTGCAATACAAAATTGAAAACAAATCAGAATTTAATCTGGAAACGAAATTCGGCGTTGAAACCGCCTGGTCGCTGCTTGCCGGCGATTCACCCGACCGCTTTTATCATCAAAACGGCACAAAACTAAAGCCCTCGAAAATGGCGTCAAAAGGGGTCATTAAAGCCTCGAATAAAATCGGGCTTCGGGATGATGCTTTTAAATATGATATCGTTTTGAAAGCCGATATGAAAGTTGACTGGTGGCGTTTCCCGATTGAGACTATAAGTTTATCGGAATCCGGATTTGAGCGTAATTACCAGCAATCTACCGTGGTGGCGGTTATTGATCTGGATCTCCCGGCGGGCGAATCAAAAGAGATATCTTTTAATGTAAATATAGAAAATTTGCGGGATTAAAACTCCGGCCAGTCTCCGTCCAGAGCGTCAGCCGGAACAATTGCCATAAGTTTTTTCAGGATATTTTTATAGTGGCTTCCTTTCCAATACGACCTTTTGCATTGAGGGCATTGCTTGATTATATCCTGTGTCTTGAGGATAAATGGAAAAATCCCGTCCGAGATTTCATTTTTATCAGCAGTTTCGCACAATTCATTGCATTTTGAACATCGGCTGAATATTCTCGACGAATCGATTGTCAGGTTCAATTCTGAAATTACCGATTTTAGTTGAATCAATGGATCATCTTCTTCGACGCAATATATTCCGAACGGGTGAGTTCTGGATAAGAGTTTGCTGTCCCGGGTAATCAAATACCGTTTTTGAGCAGACGCGATTTTAAGCAAAGTATTGTCGTCGATTGTCTCCTCGAAAACCGTGTCAAAACCGAGTATGCGCAGATACGACGCCAACTTGCCGAGATTATCGTCGCAGATGAGTTTCATGAGCAAAATCTAAGCTAGGGCTGTGCCATAGTCAAGCATTTGGCGGACGTTTGAAGTTTTTTGCTTGACTACTTCTGCGGATAGATTATAATTGACGCTTGGCTGAGATTACGGGGGTGTAGCTCAGGGGTAGAGCATCTGCCTTTTAAGCAGGTGGTCGAAGGTTCAAATCCTTCCACCCTCATTAATTTACCGGGGATTTACGGTTATTTCAAAATATAAAAAAACCTATTTTTTTAATTTATTTTCTCGATCTTTCCTAATTTATCGGTCATCGCAACGTCCCAAACTTATTATGCCTGCTTCCACTTGCCGCGATCCACAAATCCTATTCTTCAATATTCTTCCGATTTTCACGGCGCCATTTATAGGGTGGAATAAAATCTTTTGTTTCGGATTCTGCCGCGGCTTTTGATATCCTTTTTGCCAGTTCCGGGAACCCGTTATCGCCATAGTGAGAAACTGTTTCGTAGGCCAGCCCTGCTCGTATTAATTTTATCGAGAGCAGGTCGCCATCAATAAATACGTGGGCCAACATCCTGCCATAACGATCATTCTGATAAGGCAGATAAGATATGCTTTCGGCATCCTTGATTATACTTGCGGTTAACGTTGCCGCTTCTCTTCCGAAAGCCTGGTCTTCGTCAAAACCATGTTCAGGATGGGCGATTTCCGGCGTATCCATTCCCAGCACCCGAATTCCCAAGCTGTCATATTCAAATGAATCACCGTCATCAAGCGTGATTTTCGATTTGTCCATCTCGATCACCTGCGACCCTTCCGGTATAAAATCGATATCATTTTTTACTGATGTATTGCATGAAAATAGAGTCAGAAACGACAACAAAAACAATTTTTGTAAATAACGCATTTTATGGCCTCTTATGATTGCCCCGCGGGGCTATGATTTTATTAATTTTAGAGTATTTTTCTACGATCATAGCTGCTCCAACATCTGTTCAATTAGTCTTGAAAGATTTGTTCCGGCTTTCTCGGCGGCGGCCACAACAGCTTCATGTGTTGTGGGTTCGGTTTCCGCGGAAAGCCCGACATTGGTAACGATTGAAAACCCTATTACTTTTATCCCCTGGTGGCGGGCCGCGATAGTTTCCGGAACAGAGGACATTCCGACAAGATCACCCCCGATAATCCGAAAGCAAGTATATTCGGCGGGAGTCTCCAGGGTAGGGCCTGAAACCGCCACGTATACGCCGCGCCGTAATGGTATTTTTTCATCTATCGTGGTTTTTATCGCAAGCGACCGTAAGTCCTCATCGTAGCAGTTAAACATATCGGGGAACCTGGGACCGAGCTTGTCATCGTTTTTGCCGATCAGAGGATTATCACCCAGAAAATTAATATGATCGGTTATCAGGACAATATCGCCTTTGCAAAATTGAGGATTTAATCCTCCCGCGGCATTGGTAACAATCATAATATTAATTCCCAGCTTCTTCATCACCCGTACGGGAAATGTCACCTGCTGTAAACTATAACCCTCGTAATAATGAAAGCGGCCATCCATTACAACAACATCATTGCCGCCCATTTTACCAAGCAACAGCCTTCCGGCATGGCCTTTAACGGTTGAGGCCGGGAAATGCGGAATTTGCTTATAAGGGATTTCAATACAATCCTTAATGTTCTCTGTTAAGCCGCCGAGACCGCTTCCGAGTATTATACCGATTTTAGGGTGATGGTCGGTTTGCGTACGGATAAATTGTACAGCTTCGTCAGTCGGGCGCTTAAGATTTTCCACGAATTTCTCTTCTTGCATGTTTCCTTCAGATTTCCCGCGGGTTGAGAAAACAGAAAAGTATTGCCTGTTAATAATTACCAAATTCTCTTTAAATTTCCAAGTTAAAAGTAATTTTGATGATGATGACAAACGCCTGCTCTTACCTACAAAGATCGACACCAGCTGAAAAGCTGTAGATAAATAATTCCATTATCAAGGAAAGCTGTTGGAATATCTCTTGCAACTCAAGGCAAAATCGTTATGTTTAATACTTGGCAGAATTCTGATTGGCTAAAGAAACCTGGATTTGTAAAAATAGGGTAAAGCGTTAATTTTGGTTTTTGAACTTAAGCGGATGGTATTATGAAAATAAATAAAAATATTAATAAAGAAGAACAGCTAAACAAACTTGAAAGCTCATCGGCGTATAGAGTGGCATACAAAGACCTCGAATTCTTGGGTAGTGAATTCGCGCGGCCTGTTCGCCTTCAACTGGAATTGCTGAAAACCGAGATCGAAATGCGGCGAAACCATGTCAAATCAACCATTGTGGCTTTTGGGGGAACTCGCATTATAGAGCCGTCCGAAGCGCGCGCAAAAATGAAAAATATTGAGGATAAGCTTGAGAAGAACCCTGAAGATCCTGAATTAAGGAAAAAGCTGCAAATCGCAAGATCGATTCTGGAAAACTCAAAATATTACGATGAGGCGCGCGAATTCGGCAGATTGGTTTCCTCGGAGTGCCAGGTAAAGGATAAATGCGAGTATGTAATTGTTACTGGCGGAGGGCCTGGAATTATGGAAGCCGCCAACCGCGGCGCTTACGAGGCCGGAGCAAAGTCAATAGGCTTGAATATTACCCTGCCCAAGGAACAGGGCCCAAATCCTTATATCACGCCGGAGCTTTGTTTTCAGTTTCATTATTTTGCCATAAGAAAAATGCACTTTCTTCTAAGGGCCAAAGCGCTTGTCGCCTTTCCCGGCGGGTATGGAACACTCGATGAACTGTTCGAAGCCTTAACTCTGGTGCAGACCAAGAAAATCGAACCATTGCCGATAATTCTGTTCGGAGTCAATTTCTGGAAGGGCGCCATCAACTTTGATCATCTTATTGAGCAAGGTACTATTAGCGAAGGCGAGACTAAATTGTTTACGTATGCCGATAAAGCAATGGACGCGTGGAATTATATTAAGGAATTTAACAGGAATGCTAAATAGTGGATTTCTTTTTTCCGAATTGAAGGGGTAGTAGATTTTTAACTTGGTAATCGCGGAACAGTTATTTTTATTAAGATTGCGCCTGGCTTGCCTGACAAGGATTTTCTTATGAGTGACGCAAGAAAAAATTTTACGTTTCTAAGACAAATAGTTATTAATGTATTCCTATTTATTTTCATAATGTTAACCATACCGCTTGGGGCGTACCAAACCGAACATGTAGTTATTGTGTTAATAGATGGCGTTCGGTATACAGAAAGCCTTGGAGATACAACCGGAACTTATATGCCAGCGCTGACAGCTTTATCTGAATTCGCTGCGGTTCATGATTCGGCTTTTAACGATAGCATTACCATTACGAGATTTGGGGTCCCCGGCAGCTGGATGGGGCG
>CAZKYQ010000007.1:0-31269 GCA_964556975.1 uncultured Ignavibacteria bacterium | reverse complement strand
CGATTCGGCCATTACGGTATTTGGAAGAAACCATCCTGTCGTCAGCTATGTCTATTTTCCCGATACAGATCACGCAGGGCACAGTGGAGTTTGGGAAGATTATATCGCCGAAATTAGGCAGGCGGATTCACTAACGGTCGCTCTTTGGGATTTCATTCAATCGGATTCGGTTATGGCAGGCAAAACCACGATGTTTGTTATAAATGACCACGGCAGACACGACGACGCTCATGGCGGTTTTAGCGGCCATGGCGACACATGTTTCGGCTGTCGTCATGTTATGCTGTTAGCAATTGGCCCGGATGTCGCGCAGGGAGTTCATGTTGACAGCGCTGACGCTTCTATTACGGATGTTGCGGTAACCGCGGGAGAGCTTCTCGGCTTTGATCCGGTTTACAGCACCGGGAGGATACTATATGAATTGTTTGCTTCATGTGATTATGTTGTCGGCGATATCAACAGTAGCGGGGACTTCAATGGCCTTGATGTAACATTTGGCGTCGCGTATTTCAAAGGCGGCGACCCTCCGCCGTATGAATGCGAATGCTCGCCCGGCAATATCTGGCATGTGGCCGGCGATGTAAATGGAAGCTGCGATTATAATGGCCTCGATATTACTTATGCGGTGTCCTTTTTTAAAGGCGGCTCGGGACCTTTGCCATGTGAAGATTGCTCGCCGTAATAGATTAGATTATGCCGTTTCACGGCTTAGTTTCTGATTGGCAATAATGATTTTCCATCGATTTATCTTGCAATCTACTATATGCTTAATGTATTTTATGCTCGGATAAAAAGCGGCATTATATATGCCCATCATATTTTTTAGAATTTTTTAGCATTAGTTCTGGAGAAAGAAAACGTAGACATTATGGCTGAGAATCTTAATGGACGAGATTTTATTACCACTCAAGAGTGGACAAAAGACGAACTTGAAACGGCTTTAATTCTGGCAGGGTCGTTGAAAGAAAAGAAACGGAATAATATTCCTCACAAACTGCTTGAGGATAAGACCGCATTTCTATTCTTTTTTGACAAGTCAACAAGAACGAGAAATTCATTTGAGGCTGGGATTACCCAGCTTGGCGGGCACGCTCATTTCATAGACGCTTCAACATCGCAGATTGCTCATGGTGAAAGCCCCAAGGACATGGGTATAATATTATCATCATACGGCGAGGCAATCGCCATAAGGCACGATCTGGTTCCCGGAGAGGGAAACAGCTACATGCGGGAAGTCGCCAGGCACGCGTCTGTTCCCGTATTTAATATGCAATGCGATGTCGATCATCCCTTTCAAACGCTGGCTGATCTTATGACCATAAAAGAAAAATTCGGCGAAAATCTCAACGGTCTTAAAATTGCCGTCAGCTGGGCTTATGCTCCCAGTTACGCAAAGCCGCTTTCGGTACCGCAAGGGCTGATAACATTGATGACCAGATATGGAATGAAAGTCTCATTGGCTCACCCGCCCGAATTTAAACTAATGCCGGACCAGGTTGAGCTTGCTCGCCATAACGCTCAAGAAAACGGCGGCGAGCTTGAGTTAGTCGATTCGATGGACGCGGCTTTTAAGGACGCTGATATTGTTTATCCCAAAAGCTGGGGAGTAATGGACCTTTTTGGCAAGCCTGAGGAATCGTTGAAATTGGCGGCTAATTATAAAAATTGGATTTGTGATGGTCGAATGATGTCTCTGGCAAATAAAGAGGCGATCTATATGCATTGTCTTCCCGCCGACAGGGGAAACGAGGTAACCGATTCTGTAATCGACGGTCCTCAATCAATTGTTTATCAAGAGGCCGAAAACAGGCTTCATACCTGCAAGTCTGTAATGGCATTAACTATGGGGTCAGATATTTCTTAAACCGGAATTATGTCAATGGAAAACCACAATCTAAATATCGCCGGATTAATATTAGCCGCGGGAGAAGGCAGAAGGATTGGAAAAACGAAGTCCCTCCTGGAAATAGACGGTGTCAGCTTTTTACGGATGATTGGGGATAATCTTAAACGATCCGGTTGCGCTGGCGTAACGGTTGTTTGTGGATCTAATGCAGATGAAGTCCAAAAAGAGGCTGAAAAGTTATCTATCGATTTAGTAATCAATGAGAACTGGCAATTGGGACAATACTCATCGCTTAGGGCGGGTTTGAAAAGTTTCGATCAAGACATAGGCGGAGTTCTTGTTACGCTTGTCGATCATCCGTTTGTAATAAATGAAACATATACCATGTTGATAGATGCTTTCGTCAAATCTCCACATAGCATTGTCAAGCCCATGTACCATAGCAGAAGCGGCCATCCTATCGTTCTTCCAAAAGATATAATTTCCGAGATTGCGGCGTCATCCGACAATCTAACATTAAGAGATGTTATAAATAAATATGATAACCGGATATCGCGCATTGCGGTAAATGATCCAGGTATTCTTCGTGATATAGATACTTTACAAGATTTTGAAAAGGCAAAAAGCGATGAGCGTTGTCGGTAAAAGCGTAATAAGAAAAGAAGCGTCCAATCGGGTCGGTGGCGCTGGTCTTTTTACCGATGACCTCAAGTATCATGGAATGCTTCATGCCGCTATCGTAAGATCTCCTGTTGCCCGCGGAGTTATAAAAAACATAGATCAAAAAAGTTTATCGGGCATGAAAGGAATATCAGCTGTTTTTACAGCTGATGATATACCGGGCCGCAATTGCGTTCCTATTGTCATAGATGATCAACCATTTTTAGCTAAAAAAAATGTCAACTATATTGGAGAGCCGATAGCCATTGTTGTAGGAGATGATCGTCGAACAACCCGGGCCGCCGCGCAACAGATAAAGCTACAGATAAAAGAACTTACTCCGGTCCTCGACCCGCTGAAATCCCGCCGCCATTCCAAGATACATCTTTTTGGCGATGACAATATTTTCAAGTATCTGAAAATCAGGCGGGGCAATATGGATAGCGCATTCGCCGATTGCGATGTGATTGTCGAGAATGAATACAGCATGCCATACCAGGAACATGCCTATATCGAACCGCAGGCGATGATCGCCATACCGTACCCCGACGGCAGCATAGAGATAAGAGGATCGATGCAGTGTCCTTTTTATGTGCGCAAGGCTGTTACCGCGGTGCTTGGATTGCCGGAAAGCAAGGTGAAAGTTATTCAGTGCGCGACAGGCGGCGCGTTTGGCGGGAAAGAGGATGTTCCATCGTTGCTGGCATGTCAGGCGGCGTTACCGGCATGGCTTTTAAAAAGGCCTATTAAATTAGTTTATGATCGTTCAGAGGATATGGCCGTTACATCAAAGCGCCATCCGGCATTGATAAAATATAAATCGGGCGCGACAAAAGAAGGAACATTAAAAGCGGTTGAGGTTGAATATGTAATCGATAGCGGGGCGTATTCTACATTGTCGGCCGTGGTCTTATTCCGAGGAACTACTCATGCCGTCGGCCCATACAAATGCGAGAATGTCAGAGTTGACAGTTACGCAATCGCGACCAACAAGACGCCTTCAGGGGCTTTTCGGGGATTCGGATCTCCCCAGATACTGTTCGCGGTGGAATCGCAGATGGACCAGCTCGCTGAAAAACTGAATCTTGATCCGGTAACATTCCGCAGGAAAAATCTTTTAAGGGTAGGAGATCAGACAATCACCGGACAGAAGCTCAAAAACAGCGTTGGGCTGGAGGAGACGCTTGATAAGGTTCTGCAAGTATCCGGTTGGAATCCAACAGCAAAGAAAAATGATAATATAGGATATGGCATATCCACCATATTCTACGGCGTAGGCTTAGGAGCAGGCGGCAGGCATTTAGCGCGAACAGGCGCCAGAGTAATGTTGCATGCCGATGGATCGGTTTTGTTCTCAGTGGGGACGACTGAAATCGGGCAAGGCATGGTAACGGCGCTTTCGCAGATTGTGGCCGATGAGCTTGGGATTCCATTTGATTGGATTGATATGGCGCCCGTTGATACAAGCCGCGTTCCTGATTCGGGACCGACTGTCGCTTCGAGATCTACAACGATGTCAGGAAACGCCTTGAAAGACGCCTGTATAAAAATAAAAAGCGTGCTTTTGGAGGAGGCTGGTCAGCTTATGAATTGTCCGGTTTCCCAAATTAGCATAGATGATGGCGGCGTGTTTAATGAACACAAAAAAATACCGCTTGCCGATGTGATAAAATCATGTTCATCCAAACGGAGGCCCCTTTCAGCGGAGGGCTGGCATATTTCTCCGAGGACGAGCTGGGATGATGAGACCGGGCAAGGTGACGCTTACATAACCTACGCCTGGGCAACAAATCTGGCAAAAGTAAAGGTCGATAAGCAAACCGGCGAAGTTGCGGTTTTGAAATTCTGGGCCGCTCACGATATCGGGAAGGCGATTAATCCTTCTATGGCGGAAGGACAGATTGAGGGCGGAGTATTACAGGGCTTGGGGTATGCTCTTACAGAGGAGATGCAGGTCGATGCAAAAGGGGCGATTATAAATTCGGAATTTTCCACATATATAATTCCGACTTCGGAAGATTTGCCGGAGATAATTCCGATAATCGTCGAACATCCATATCCCGATGGTCCGTTTGGCGCAAAGGGATTCGGCGAACAACCTTTGATGGGTATCGCGCCTGCTATAGCAAATGCGGTTTATGGCGCGGTTGGAGCTCGAATAAAAGAGCTTCCTATAACTCCCGAAAAAGTTTGGAAAAAACTAAAAAAACAATGAAGCTGAAACTAAAATTAAACGGTAAGAATATCAATATTGAAGCGTCCGGCGGGGAGAGATTAATTGACCTGCTACGCGAAGAACTTGATCTTGTAGGTACTAAAGAGGGATGCGGAAAGGGAGAATGCGGTGCCTGTACCGTCTTATTGGATGGCGAACCGGTGTGTTCCTGCCTTATGTTGACAGCGCAGGTAAACGGCCGTGAAATTACAACTGTGGAGGGCTTCGGGGCGGAGAAGCTATCCAAGATTGTACAGGACTCATTTGAAGAAGCGGGCGCCATTCAATGCGGTTATTGTTCTCCCGGGATGATAATGTCCTCGGTAGCTTTGTTGAAACAGAACAGTCGTCCATCGCGAGATGATATCAAACATGCCCTTGCCGGCAACCTTTGCCGTTGTACCGGTTATGAAAAAATATTCGATGCTGTCAATAACGCCTCGAAAAAACTGACGAAAAAAACCGGTTGATTATGCGAGCGGTCGAAACAATCAACCCGAAATCTCTTGCCGATGCTCTTCGGGCGGCGGCGAAACCGAATGTATCAGTAGTAGCGGGCGGGACCGATATACTTGTGAAATTGCATGACCAGATAACAAAACCCTGGCCGAAACTTCTTGTGTTGGAAAATGTAAAACCCCTGCACAGTATTACATCATCCAAAAATGAAATCTCCATTGGGCCGATGGTGACATTTACAGAAATCGAGAATTCGAAAGTTATTCAAAAATACGCGCCTCAACTTGCGGAGGCCGCCGCTGTAGCGGCATCGGTACAGATTCGGAACAGGGCGACTATAGGTGGCAATATCGCCAACGGCTCTCCGGCGGGCGATCTGATACCGCCATTATATTCTCTCGGAGCGGTTTTGAAAATAGCGTCGGCGAGTGAGAAGAGGATAATTAAAATCGAGGATTTCTTTGTCGGCCCAGGAAAGACAATTTTAAAACCGAATGAACTTATCGTTTCAATAAAAATCTCCAAAAAATCTAATCGCGGATTTTTCCTGAGACTTGCTACTCGTAAAGCGCTGGCAATCAGTAAAGTCTCGGTTGCGGCTAGCATTTCGATCAAAAGGAAAAACATCGAAATGGCCAGAATCTCTCTTGGGGCGGTAGGTCCAACTGTTATAAGGGCGCATAAAACAGAGGAGTTTTTGCGGAGTAAGGAACTGTCTGATAAGATTATTGATCGGGCTTGTGAAATAATCAAATCTGAAGCCTCACCCATTGACGATATCAGGTCCAATGCTTTATATAGAAAAGAAATGGTTGGCGTTCTTCTGGGACGAGGTCTAAGGAAGCTATCGAAATAAAATGCAAAATAGGAATATTGAAAAAAAACGGGTTGATATTATAGGCACCCGTGTCGAGCGAGTGGACGCTTTCGATAAGATAACGGGCCGCGCTCAATATGGGGCAGACTACAACTTACCCGGCCAGCTTTTTGGCGCAACGAAATACGCCGAATATCCTCACGCTGAAATTGTTTCTATTAATATTGATAAGGCGAAATCTATGCCCGGTGTAATGGCCGTATTGACACATAATGATATTCCCGGGAAAAAGACTTTTGGCGTGGTTGTCGATCATCAACAACCATTATGTGTTGATAAGGTAAGATTTTTAGGTGATGTTGTCGCCATGGTGGCGGCGGACACTCCCGAAATCGCCGAAAAAGCGCTGGAATTAATAAAGGTCGAATATAAAGAATTAGAAGCGGTGTGCGATCCGGTTGAGGCGTTGAAATCCGAATCGCCCCGGTTGCATAAAAATGGAAATCTGTGCGCTCATCATAAACTTAGAAAAGGCGATGTCGAACTTGGGTTCTCTAAGGCCGATTATATAATCGAGCGCGAGTATGAAACGCAGAAAATAGAGCATGCTTATCTTGAACCGGAAGCCGTAATCGCCGCTCCCGGAGAAAATGGAGGGATATCGATTGTCGGTTCGGTCCAGAACCTTTACACCATCCGCAGGGCGGTTGCCGGCGTGCTTGATCTTCCGTTAAACCGAGTGAGGATAAAGCAAGCAACACTCGGCGGATCGTTCGGCGGCAAAGACCAGGTGATGAGCGCAATCTGCTGTCGCGCCGGGTTGTTGGCATTAGCGGCCGGTCGTCCGGTCAAGATGGTCAACAGCCGCGAAAGTTCGTTCCGCGAATCCTATAAGCGCCATCCATACAAAATGAAATACAAAGTCGGTATTAATAAAGATGGTTTGTTGCAGGCTATGGAGATTGAAATATATGCCGATGCCGGGGCGTATGCCGCCATGTCGGAATTTGTAACCTGGCGTTCGGTAGTGCAGGCAACCGGGCCGTATATTGTTCCGAACGTAAAAACCGATGTTTATGCTGCCTATACAAACAATTGCTATACCAGCGCCATGAGGGGGTTCGGTTCGCCGCAAATATGTTTTGCCGCCGAATCGCTAATGGATGAGCTTGCCGAAGAACTCGGGTTCGATCCGTTGGAGCTTCGCCTAAAGAATATCTTAACGGATGGTTCTATCACGGCAACCGGGCAGAAATTGAATCATAAGGTTAGTATAGGCGATGCTCTTTTAAATGTTACTCAAAAAGCTGATTACAAGAAAAAGTGGATAGAATATAAAGATAAGAACTCAAATGATTCAATAGCCAGGGGAATTGGGATTTCCTGCAGCTATCGGGGCGTATCGCTTGGCGCGGAGGGTACCGACGCGGCGGGCGTCATAATTTCGCTTCAGACTGACGGATCGGTTTTGGTTTCAACAGGCTTAGTTGATATGGGGCAGGGTTCGGCTACGACTATTTCTATCATAGTCGCTGAAAAATTGGGCGTTACAATTGACAGAATACATTTTCTCAACGCCGACACATCATCAATGCCAGATTCCGGCCCGACTGTAGCATCAAGAACAAGCTTTATGGCGGGCAACGCCGCAAGCATAGGATGTGAAAAATTACTTGATAGGCTTCGACCCGTGGCGGCGGAGATTCTCGACTGTGAAATATCCGGACTGGAGTTCAGAGACAATCGAATTACCTCCATAAAGAAAAAATCAAAAAACGATCTTGATTACGCCAAATTAGCTTCGGCCTGTTTCCAAAAGGGAATTTCTCTTTACGAACATGGCTGGTATAAATCCCCGCATACGTCATGGAACGAGGAAGATGGTCAGGGGGACGCTTATTTCACCTATGTATATGCCGCTAATTTGGCGGAAGTCGAAGTTGATATGATTACTGGAAATGTCCGGGTAGTTAAATTTATCAGCTCTCACGATCTTGGACGGACTTTAAACTTGAATGGAGCCAAAGGCCAGGTTTATGGCGGAGTAGCGATGGGTCTGGGGTACGCGATATTAGAGGAATATATCGAAAATGATTGCCATCCCACTCTTGAGAATTTCGATGAGTATCTTCTGCCAACAATTTGTGATATTCCGGAGATGGACGTGATTTTTATAGAGAACCGGGACTCGCTCGGCCCCTATGGAGCAAAGTCGTTGGGAGAACCCGCTTGTGAATTGGCCGCGCCGGCGATTGTTAATGCTGTAAGCAATGCTATCGGCAAAAGAATAAGAAGCATGCCGTTAACGCTGGAGCGCGTTCTCTTGGGTAAAAACCTTATCAGAAAGAAAGACCGCGGGTCGGTTATCGCCCGCTGTAAAACCGAATGATATCTATTAACGAATACAATTGCCCCCGAACGATTGAGGAGGCCTTGGATTTAATGAGTTCCGGCGAGCTTGTTCCTCTGGCAGGCGGGACCGATCTGGTTCCTCAATTACGTCAAGGCCGATCCATAAAGTTGCTTGATACGCGCGCGCTGGGATTGGATTTCATAAGAGAGGAAAACGGCGGGATAGAAATCGGCGCTGGAGCTACCCATGCTAAGTTAGCAGTCGATCCTATCGTTAAAAAGAATCTTCCTTTGATCGCCACGGCGGCAAGTATGGTCGGATCGGCACAGATTAGAAATCGCGGTACGATTGGCGGTAATGTTGTGAATGCCTCGCCTTGCGCCGATACCGTTCCGGCTCTATTAATTTACGATGCCGATGTTTGTTTGATATCAAAAGATGGTAAAAGAACCGTAAAATTATCTAATTTCATTTCCGGGCCGTATAAAACCCAAAAGCGGCCGGATGAGCTTCTTTATTCGTTCAAATGTAAGTCTCTTAAAAAGCAAACCGGATTTTCATTTCAAAAGCTAGGGCGCCGCAAAGCCGTAAATATTTCAAGAATGACCTTGTGCGTATCCATGACGGTCAATAATAAAAAGATAGAATCCGTTCGAATATCGGGCGGGTCTGTATTTCCCGCTCCCGCGAGAATGGAGAAACTTGAAAAATTATTGATATTCCAGAATGTATCAGACGGCTTATTCGAGGAGGCGGCTGGTTTGGCGGGAGAGCTAATGATCGCGGAAAGCGGTCAAAGATGGTCAACGCCTTATAAGAAACCTGTATTGATCGGTCTTCTGAAGAGAGCATTGATCGAGGCGTCACGAGGTGAATCGGCTTAGCGATGGAAATAACTTCTAAAAAATCGGGCATCCCCACATTGATTGTCAATTTTGAACTTAACGGTATACGCATTGAAAGGCCCGTAATGTTTAACAGGACGTTACTACAGTTCCTTCGGGATGATTTGGGCTTTATTGGTACAAAATGCGGCTGCGAAATTGGCGAATGCGGCGCGTGTACCTTGTTGTATAATGGCGAGGCGGTAAATTCATGCCTTGTGCTGGCTCCTCAGATTAATGGCGCGATAATTTGGACTATCGAAGGCATAACTCCCGCCGGAGGAATAAATCTTCATCCTGTCCAGAAAGCGTTTATCGAGTATGACGCTGTTCATTGCGGGTTTTGTTCGCCGGGGATGATTATGGCCACAATCGCGCTGTTATTGAAAAATAAAAATCCCGATGAAAATGATATTAAAACCGCGCTGGCCGGTAACCTATGCCGTTGTACCGGGTATATTCAGATTATCAATGCTGTAAAGATGGCGGCGAACCAAATCAGCGATAATGATCTATCGAAATACTCATTAAGAAATGAAAGATAATATTTTGAAAAGAAGAAATGATAACAAATGAGCTCTAAAGTTCCAAATAATTCACAAATAGTCGAAGGACAAAGTACAAATCCGGGCTTTGATAGAGAGTTTTACGATGAAGCTCAACGTTGTCTGAACTGTTTTGAACCTCCATGTCAGGAAGCTTGCCCTGCAAAAATCCCCATACCAGAATTTATCCGCTCAATCCGAAGCGGCAATATGCCGTATGCCGCGAAACTGATTCGGGATGCTAATCCTATGGCGGCAATATGCGGAGCGGTTTGTCCGGAAGAGGTATTTTGCCAAACGCTATGTACTCGCAAACAAATTGATTCCCCAATCGAAATTAGAGAGCTTCACCGTTACGCGACCAGGTTTGAGGAAGGGTCATCACGACCGCATTTTGAGTCGGATAAAAAGATTGCTATCATAGGCTCTGGCCCGGCAGGCATGAGCGCATCGATTAAGCTCGCGGAAAGCGGCATCAAGGCCGTTATTTTTGAAAAATCCGCCCATCCCGGAGGCGTGCCGAAATCAAGTATCCCAAAGTTCAGGCTGGAAGATAATTTCGCGAAGAAAGATTTTGATTACGCTCTCAATCTTGGCGTAGAATTTGTTCACAATTCTAACGTTGATAATCCGACGAAACTTCTTGATGATTTTGCCTGCGTTTTTGTGGCGACCGGTCTTCCCGTATGCAGAAGGCTAAATATTAAGGGAGAAGATTCTCCCTCGGTCATCTCGGCGATATCATTTCTTGAAAAGGCGCGCGCAGGCGGATATGAATCATTGAAATCAAAAAGGGTCGTGATAATTGGCGGAGGCAATGTATCACTCGATGCCGCGTCCACTGCCGCCGAATTGAGGGCGGACGAAGTTCGCTTGTTTTACAGGCGCGGCCCCCTTGAGATGAAGGTCTGGAAATCGGAACTCGAAGAGGCATATCATAGGGGAGTGATAATTGACTATCAGGTTGTTCCCCTCGAACTTATAATTGAATCAAATGTTCTAACCGCTGTTAAATGTGTGAGAACGGCGCTTACCGACAAACTGGATAGTAGCGGAAGAAGGATTCCCGAATTTGTTCCCGATACGGAGTATTTTATACCGGCGGACATTGTTATTGTAGCCGTTGGCCTTACCTCCGATTTTCTTGGGGGTATTGAAATAAATCCCGATCTTTCAACTTCCATACCAAGCGTTTTTGCCGGAGGAGATTTTGCCAGAGGCGAGGGTACCATAGTAGAATCCGTGCGGGACGGCAAGACAGCCTCAGAATCGATTATTAATTATTTGAAAGAAAAAAAGCAATGATCCTTACATCGTCAAGATTGCAAACTGAATTTTTGGGGATATCACTAGAAAACCCTTTCATATTGTCTGCCGCGCCGTCAACCGACGAACTTTCCATAGTTAGAAGAGGCCTGGAAGCGGGCTGGGCGGGCGCGATATTAAAAACAACATCGTTGCCGACAACCAAAGTCGATCTGGCTTATCCCATGATGAGTTCATTTGGAAATGATGATAATATCATAGGAATGGGAAATATCGATCTGATCAGCGTCTATCATATCGATGAGATTGCTGAAAGAACAGCCAAACTGAAATCAGAATTTCCCAATAAGATGATAGCCGCCTCAATCATGTCGGATTCAAAGGAGGGTTGGCAAACCCTGGTGAAAATATTGAAAGATGCCGGAGCGGATCTTATCGAATGTAGTTTCTCTTGTCCGCAAGGCAATGTCGGCGAAGACCCTGGCAAGATGCTGGCGCAAAGCGAGTCCGCTACCGAGCGCGTGGCGAGATGGGTCAAGGAAGCAGCTGGTGATCTACCGATACTTATAAAAATCACTCCGCAGGTAACTGATATAGCCGCGGTTTGCATGGCTGTTAAACGTTCCGGTTGCGAAGGCGTTACGGCTTCGAATTCGATACCTGCTTTGATGGGGATTGATCTTGAAACTTTGACGCCGGTCCCGCACGTAGGAAAATACTCATCATATTCCGGCCTTACCGGTCCGGCAATAAAGCCGATTACTCTCCGAACCGTGGCCGAAATCGCGAAAAATATTCCCGAATTAGTTATTTCCGGCAATGGCGGCATATCCGATTGGGGCGATTCGGTCGAGCTTCTGGCGGTGGGAGCATCCAACGTGCAAATCTGTACCGCTGTTATGTTACATGGATTTGATATAATAAAAGACCTAACGTCCGGGCTGGATTTGTACCTCAAAAGAAAGCAATTTGATTCTGTAGCCGGCTTGGTCGGGCGCGCGTTGACGGGCATTCAAGATCATGATAATTTGCCCCGGCTGAAACTGAAAAGCTTTGTAATCAAAGACAGGTGCATCGGGTGCGGACGATGTTACATTGCCTGCCGCGATGGCGGGCATGAGGCAATTAGGTGGGATTCACAAGAACGGCTGCCTGAAGTATTAAATGAATCATGCGTCGGTTGCGGATTATGCTTATTAACTCAGCCGGTGGACGGATGTCTTGAATTGAAGCCGCAGAGCTAAAATATGATTCTCTATTTGAACAAGGAGTTTTATTATGTCGCCTAATCCATTCGCAAGAAGATCCACTCAAGAGATCCGCAGGTTGATAGGAGCGGCGTCGGGACGCTTGAAATCAGATTTAAGCCTCGATAACTGTAAGATCATAAACGTATTTTCCGGAGAGATAATCGAAGGCAGTATCGCTATATATAAGGACAGAATCGCGGGTGTCGGACCGCGATATAAGGCCGCTAAAAGAATAAATCTACAAGGGAAATTTGTGGCTCCTGGTTTTATCGATGGCCATTATCATATGGAGTCTTCTCTTGTAACCGTGCCTGAACTCGCGAGAGTCGTCGTTCCCCGAGGGACAACTTCAATTGTCGCCGATCCTCACGAAATTGCCAACGTTCTCGGATATGACGGAATTCGATTTATGCTGGAATCATCCAAGTATAATCCGTTGAATGTATTTTTAACTTTGCCGTCATGCGTTCCCTCCTCCGATCTGGAAACGTCCGGTTCTACTATGAAAGCTTTTGATATATTTCCTTTTTTCCGGGAGAAATGGGTTGTCGGTCTGGGAGAGGTAATGAATTATCCGGGAGTGTTAAGCGGAGATGATGATCTTATCGAGAAGATAGCCATCACGGAGGAGAAGAGGGTCGAGGGACATGCGCCGCAGCTAAGCGGTAAAGAACTGGCTGGATATATTTCCGCGGGAATAACATCTGACCATGAATCAACTTCAATTGAAGAGGCCTGGGAAAAACTTCGACTTGGAATGTATATTATGATACGGGAGGGTTCCGCCGCCAAAAACCTTAAAGATATTCTTCCGCTTGTAAATGCTCAAAATAGCCACCGCTTCATGCTGGTAACTGATGATCATAATCCAAGCGATATTCTCGCGACAGGCCATATCGATGGCGTTGTCAGGAAGGCAATCAAATTTGGATTGGATCCGATAACAGCCATTCAACTGGCCACGCTAAATCCCGCCGAATATTTTGGCTTGAAGGATCTTGGAGCTATTGCTCCGGGCATGATGGCAGATTTAATTGTGTTTGATAATTTTAAGAAAATGAATATCGAAAAAGTATTTAAGCGTGGAATGCTTGTCGGCGAAAACGGCGTGCCCGTATATGAAGACGCCCCGCGTCCCAAGCCTATGATACGAAGTACCGTAAACATTAAATGGCTTGACGGTGATGAATTTCATATTCCCGCGAAAAAGGGGCGCTGTCGGGTAATAGGCATAGTGCCGGATCAACTTATTACGCGTCATAAAAAATTAAAACCGAAAGTAAATGGTAGTGAGGTTGTCTCCGATACAGCCCGCGATATTTTGAAACTATTCGTTCTTGAGAGGCATACCGCCTCCGGGCGTATCGGAAAGGGGCTGGTTCAGGGTCTTGGATTGAAACGCGGAGCCGTGGCTACTTCCATCGCCCATGATTCGCACAATATTATCGTCGCGGGAGTGAATAGCGGCGATATTTTTAAAGCTGTAACTCATATCAATAAAATCGGCGGCGGAATGGTGGCGGTTGCCGACGGCGAAATACTCGCTGACGTTAAATTGCCTATTGCGGGCCTTATGTCGGACAGGCCATTACATGAGATGGCGAATGACGTGAAAGTTTTAACCAAAACTTTGCATAAACTCGGTTCCAAACTAAAGGACCCATTAATGACTTTAAGTTTTATGTCTTTGCCGGTGATACCGGAGTTAAAATTAACCGATTACGGTTTGATAGATGCCAGAAAATTCCAGCAGGTGGATCTTTTTGTCGAATAATCCTCAGAAATATATACTTTCAGGCCCGGAGATATTTACCAATGACGAATCGATAGGCATGGTTGATTCGGGTGGGGTCCTTATTTCAAACGGCTTAATTACGCGGGTTGGAAACGCCGAGGATATTAAAAAAGAAAATCCGGATACAAAGGAAATCAAGCTTGGCGCTGGTCTTTTAACTCCCGGGTTGGTTAATCTCCATCACCATTTGTATTCGACGTTCGCGCGGGGATGGTCACCGCCGGGAAGCCCTCCGAAGAATTTCAAGCAGATACTCGAAAAAGTCTGGTGGCGGCTGGATGAGGCCCTGCAATCCGATGATATATATTATTCCGCCCTGGTTGGACTCGGCGAATCATTACTGTCCGGTGTAACTTCCGTTATTGACCATCATTCGAGCCAGAGTCAGGCAAGGGGATCGCTTGAATCAATCGCGCGGGCTTTCGCCGAAGTCGGTATTAGAGGTTCAATATGCTTCGAGCTTTCCGATAGGGCAGGAACCGGAATTTTTGAAGCGGCACTAGCTGAAACAATTAATACATTAGAAAAATATAAGGCAAATTCGAATAATGATATTATAACGCCGATGGTCGGACTGCACGCCTCCATGACATTGTCAAATAAAAGTTTGGAAATAATCGCCGATGCCACAGCTTCCTATTCTCCGGGTTATCATTTTCATTTGGCTGAGGATAAATCAGACCAGATTGACGCGAAAGAAAAGTATAATATGAGGGCCGCAGAAAGGTTCCATCGCTTTGGCTTGTTGAATGACAAAAGCCTGGCAATACATGGAATTTACCTGAACGAGAATGAAGTAGAGCTATTAAATTCAACCGGTACCAATCTGGTTTTATGCCCCCGTTCAAATCAAAACAATGCCGTAGGTTTTCCTGAGTGGTGGAATTATAACAACGTTTCGATAGGGTTGGGTACCGATGGTATCGGGCCGGATATGATACAGGAGAGTAAGTTTGGCCTTTATGCTTCTCGCGGCGTTAAAAAGGACCCTGATTTCGGTTTCATGTCGATGGGTGAAATGCTATTGAACAAGAACCCGGAAATATTTGAAAATATTACCGGCGCAAGAATCGGCAAACTCGCCCCCGGCTATAAGGCTGATATGATTTTCTGGCGATACGATCCCCCGACTCCGCTGACGACCGACAATATCTGGGGACATTATTTATACGGACTGTGCAATATTAAACCGAATACGGTTTGGGTTGACGGCAAACGGGCAGTTGAAAACTGCAAAATTGTTGGCATTGATTTTGACAACGCTTTATCCGAATCGAGAAAGTTGGCCGCTTTGCTATGGGAGAGAATTTGAAGTATTATCTCAAATGTGTAACTTGTTTGTGTGAGTTTAATGCCGATCCCGGAGTCTCTACCTGTCCCGAATGCGGGCCGTTTAAAGGTACTCTGGATGTTATTTATCCGCTCGAAGAATTATCGAAGAAGTATGCGGGCAATATTGCCAGCTTAAAAAACAGGAGCGTTTTTGATGCACTTTCTAATATCTTTCCATTTATAAGCATTGAGAGCATGCCTCCTTTAGTCATAGGCGATACCCCTTTCTTTCGATCTCCGAACCTTTCAAAGACAGCCGGGATCGATCAACTTTGGTTTAAAGATGACGGCAGGAACCCATCGGGCTCCCTAAAGGACCGCGCGTCAGCGGTTGCCATCGCCATGGCGCTGGAATCAAGCGCCGAAGTTATTGCCACGGCCTCAACCGGAAATGCCGCATCATCGCTAGCGGCACTTGCCGCGTCCGTGTCATTGAAAACCATAGTTTTCGTTCCTCGCGACATACCCCAGCCGAAATTAATCCAAATATTGATACATGGCGCGCAAGTATTGCAATTGAATTGCGATTATGATATGGCTTTCGACCTTTGCCAGCAAGCGTGCAACCATTTCGGATGGTACAATAGAAACACCGCTGTCAATCCCTTTACGGGCGAGGGAAAGAAAAGCGTTGCCCTGGAAATAGCGCGCGATTTTGGAGGCTCGCCCGGCGCAGTCATTTGTCCGGTTGGCGACGGATGTATCCTAAGCAGTCTCTATAAAGGATTTTCGGACCTGAAAGGACTGGGTTTAATTGATAGAGTGCCCCGCCTGTACGGCATACAGGCCGAAGGCGCCGATCCTTTAACTAAAGCGATATCGCGTAATATTGATATCAAGCCTTTAAAAAATGTCAAAACAATCGCCGATTCTATCGCTGTCGGTTTTCCCCGAGATGGTATTAAAGCTCTACGAGCGGCAAAAAACACAAGCGGGACAATTATTTCGGTCGGCGATGAGGAGATCTTGCTGGCCCAAAAGACACTTGCATCACAAGGAGGTATTTTTGCGGAGCCTGCCGCTTCAGCTTCGTACGCGGGCTTGGCCCGTTTACTTGAAGAACAAAAAATCGACCCGGGGGAAACAATTGTGGTACTAATAACGGGACATGGTTTAAAAGATACTGCTGCGGCAGGTAAAAACATAAGGTTTGAAAAAACACTTATAAAACCGAATATAGATTCAATCGAACTGAACGTAAAAGGGTTTTTAAATAATAATATATAGGGAGTTATAATGGCAGTAAATTGGGATAAAAACAAAGAAATCGCGAATAGCATAATTGATACAATAGGCGCGACACCTCTTGTACGTCTTGCTAAAATTCCGCAATCTGGCGGTATAGACTGCGAAATTCTTGGGAAGCTCGAATATTTCTCGCCGTCAGGAAGTTTAAAAGACCGAATCTATTTGAACATGTTCAATGAAGCGGAAAAACGCGGAGATTTGAAGCCGGGTATGACGGTGCTTGAATGTTCGACCGGTAATGCCGGAATAGGTTGTTCCTTTATGGCCGCTATGAAAGGGTACAGTTGTATAATTGTTATGCCTGAAGGCATGTCGGAAGAAAGGAAAATGCTTGATATCGCCTATGGCTCTCAAATGATATATACGCCCGGCGGTGAAAGTGATGTTGATCTGGCTCTTGATAAATTAGAGGAAATAAGATCAAAAGACCTGCAAAAATACTGGGTCCCGGCACAATTTGATAATCCTGATAATGTTGCGGCGCATTATTCTACGACCGGTCCTGAGATTTGGGAACAGACTAACTTGCAATTAGGAGCGTTTATCGCTACGCAGGGAACTGGCGGCACGCTGACCGGAGTAGGGCGCTATATTCGAGAGCGGTCCCCTGAAATTAAACTTTATGCTATTGAACCCGCTGAATGTCCCCTCTTGGCAAAAGGAAAATGGGGGCCTCATGGGATAGAGGGCATCGGAGACGGTTTTGTGCCGGTAAATCTCGACATTTCGCTTCTTGATGGAATAATCACGACCACCACCGAGGAGGCAATGAATATGGCCCGGCGAATGGCATCGGAGGAGGGGATTTTCTGCGGTATATCGACGGGATCGAATATTGCCGCCGCCATAAAACTGGCCCGTAAATGGCCCGAACTGAAGAGAATTGTGACAATGATTAATGATACCGGACAAAGATATTTCTCGACCCCCTTATGCGGAGTGGACAAAGACGTGGAGATACCGGACAGGCCCCACCCCATGGATGATCGCACAAAAGCAGAACTCGAAAAATATCAATCTAATTGGGAAATAATCGAATGAACGCTATTGATTCCTCAATGATTTTAAAAAAGGCCGAAGAGTTTCGCGATTATTCCGCAAAGCTTCTTTCAAAACTAATTCAGATTCCCTCTTTTTCCGGCGAAGAGGAGCAACTTGTCAAGTTCCTCGAAAAGGAATTTATTGAAAGCGGGGCGGATGAGGTCCGGGTGGATAATTTCGGAAATGTAATCGCGAGACTGGGCAGCGGGAAACCTGTTATAGCTCTTGACGCCCATATCGATACGGTTGATATCGGGCAAAAGCATTTATGGAATTTCGATCCTTTCTCAGGAGAGATTAAAAAAAACAAGGTCTTTGGACGGGGCGCGTCCGATCAAAAGGCAGGCATGGCCTCGATGATGACGGCATTGCGCATACTCTCGCCCTTTAAATCTGATTTGCCATGCACTTTGTATTTTATTGGATCTGTTTTAGAAGAGGATTGCGATGGCCTTTGCTGGCAATATATAGTCAAAGAAAATAAGCTTTGCCCCGATCTCGTAATTTTAACAGAACCGACGGACGGCAAGATTAATCGCGGACAGCGGGGGCGTATGGAAATTGAAATCATGGTAAGCGGAGTTTCCTGCCACGGCTCCGCGCCCGAAAGGGGAGAGAACGCCATTTATAAAATTGCTCCGATTCTCCTGGCGCTTAATAAACTCAACGATAATTTACAGTCAGATTCATTTCTGGGAAAAGGAACTCTGGCCGCTTCGCGTTTACGTTCGTCTTCTCCGTCTCTTTGCGCCGTTTCTGATATGGCGGCCGTGTATATCGATAGGCGTCTGACGACCGGAGAAACGCCGGAGCAAGCGAAAGCCCAGATCGAATCTTTAGAAGAAGTCAAATCCGCCGGGGCAATTGTCGAAATTCCCGAATACAAAAAACCGAGTTGGCGAGGAACTCTATACCCAACGCCTAAAACGTTTCCGACCTGGATTTTGCAGCAGAACCATCATTTTCTGCAAAAAGCCGGTCAAGGCTATTCAATATTGTTTGGCGACGCCCCTCTTTTCGATAAATGGACTTTCTCAACCAACGGCGTTGCGACTATGGGGATGTTTGACATTCCGACTTTCGGGTTTGGTCCGGGAATGGAAAAAATGGCGCATGCGCCAAATGAGTTTGTGGCTATTGATGATATCTGCCGTTGCGCGGCCTTTTACGCATGTTATCCTCTTATGATTAACAAGTAGCTGAAACAACTTGAAAAGCCATTGAATATTCCTTATCTTGATATATCGGGGTTGGGGCTTTTATATGCAAATCAAGTAACGCCAATCCCGCGTGAATTTACTCGATCGCTGAGGATTGGACGTTAAAAAAGGCGGAACGATGACTATTTTATTTAAAGATACCAATATGATAATAACGCAGGTTGATGATTTTCTCGATTCTATTAGCCAGGGAATTGAAATTTTCAAACTGGGCGTAAAAGATTACTTGGAAAGTGAAATGGATAAATTTGAAGACCGCCGAATAGCTATTGGAGAGCTGGAAAACAAAGCGGACGATCTCCGTAGAGATATAGAAAGCCAGCTTTATGGGCACTCTCTTATCCCCGAGCAGCGGGGCGACGTATTGGGGCTCCTCGAACACATGGACAATATTATTGATACAGCCAAAGAAACGATTAATCAATTTTCAATTGAAAGCCCTGAGATTCCAGCTGAATTTAATAAAGATTTTTTAGAATTATCGGAAATTTCGGCTCAAACCTGTGAATCATTGGTGCTGGCCGCCAGAGCATTTTTCAGAGATGTCAAGGTGGCGAAGGACCATTTGCATAAGGTTCATTTTTATGAAAAAGAGGGGGATAAAACCGCCGACCGATTAAAACGTAAGATTTTCAAACTTGATATTGATCTCAGCAGGAAATTTCATATGCGATATTTCGCGTATCATGTCGACAAACTTTCCGACCTTGCCGAGGAAGTTGCCGACAGGCTGGCCATTATCGTAATAAAACGAACAATGTAGAAAGAACTAATCGGAATGATATTCTTCGCTCTTACCAGCGGCTTGTTTCTGGGATGGTCACTTGGAGCCAATGACGCGGCCAATGTTTTCGGGACCGCCGTTGGTTCCAAGATGGTACGCTTCAGGACGGCGGCTTTAATCTGCAGTATTTTTGTTATCCTCGGAGCGGTCGTAGGGGGCGCTGGCGCTGCCCATACGCTTGGAAGCCTGGGATCAGTCAATGCGGTGGCTGGAGCTTTTATGGTGGCTCTTTCAGCGGCCTTCACCGTATTCTGGATGACCAAATTAAAACTGCCTGTTTCGACATCGCAGGCTATTGTGGGCGCCATAATAGGATGGAATTTTTACACCGATTCCCTGACTGATAAAGACGCGGTGATAAAAATAGTTTCGACCTGGGCTTTCGCTCCGGTCCTTTCGGCTATTTTCGCGATAATCATGTTCTTGGCAGTTCGGGCGTTTCTGGACAAAGCGAAAATACATTTATTGAAGATGGATATGTACACTCGCGCCGGATTGCTTGCCGCGGGCGCATTTGGATCTTATAGTTTGGGCGCCAACAATATCGCGAATGTTATGGGAGTATTTATTCCGGTATCGCCATTTAGCAGCCTTGATGTATATGGCTTGTTTACTATAACAGGGACGCAGCAGTTGTTTTTTATTGGCGCTTTGGCAATCGCCGTCGGGGTTTACACATATTCTCACAAGGTCATGCAGACAGTAGGGAAAAGCCTGTTAAAACTATCTCCAATTTCCGCCCTTATAGTTATTCTGGCCCAGGGTATGGTATTATTTTTATTTTCATCGGAGGGATTGGAAAGCTGGCTGGTATCGCTGGGCTTGCCCTCGATTCCTATGGTCCCTTTATCGAGTTCACAGGCCGTTATCGGCGCGATAATCGGGATAGGGATCGTCAAGGGCGGTAGAGGCATAAGATACAGAGTGCTTGGCGAAATTGCTATGGGTTGGGTAATCACGCCTGTTATCGCATGTATTATTACCTTTATCGCGTTGTTTTTCCTGCAAAACGTATTCAAACAAGAAGTGAACAGAGAGATTTCGTATTCTATCTCTCCAACCGTATTAAGGTATCTCAATGATAATGGCATTGATGATGTAGTGTTTTCAGAGCTATCAGGAAAAACATTTAATAGCTCGATTCGATTTGAATCTGTGTTGAAGAAAAAAACGAGTTTGTCTGATTCTACTATTAGAGCCATCATTGAATCATCAGAAATAGACCGCTTTTATATTGATCCTTTATTAATTACCGGCAAAATAGATCGCCAATGGTTCACGCTGGGGCAGATTGACGCGTTAAGACTCATTAAGGAAAATACGTTTTTCTATAAATGGCAGCTTGACGATGCCCTGGAGCAATATTCTGATGAATGGAAATTGAAGGATTCAACGATACAAAATAAGGCTTTTAACAAAGATATCTTGCTTAAGCGCCAGAACATTTATGATATTTTCAGGCAGGAAAAAAATCCCAAACAATAAACGTAAGCAAAATAAATCGCCACACATATTCTTAAGACGATAAAAAGCGGTATACGTTTAGGATTATAAGCAGGCAATTTACTGCTTATAATTTTCTTTACAGATTCACCCCGATATGTCGTTTTACAAATCGCCCATGCCCTGCCTTGCCGACAAACATTCCTTTGCGAGCTACAATCTCCCCTCGGCTGATTGTTGTATCAGAATATCCCTTGAGCTTGAATCCCTCGAATGGAGACCAATCGCAATTGGTCTGCAGTTTTTTGTGAGATAACGTAACTTGCTTTTTGGGATCAAATATAACAATATCGGCGTCGGAGCCAATCGCTATTGCGCCTTTTTCAGGGTATAATCCCATCAACTTCGCCGGGTTTGTGGATATAATCGAAACAAGCTGTGATTCGGATATTCGTTTTTTGCCAACTCCATAGGAATACATTAATGGCAACAGGGTTTCCACTCCGGGCAGGCCGAACGGTATCCTGGTGAAATCGCCCTTCCACATAGCTTTTTGTTTGGTATTGAATGTACATGTATCGGTAGCGACAACGGAAACATCGCCTGCCGCTAAGCCCTTCCAAAGCCTCTCTGAATCTTTTTTCGTTTTAACCTGCGGGCATGTAGCGTAAAGATGGCCATTGCGTTTTTTGAATACCGAATCATCGAGAAGGAGATACTGAGGGCATGTTTCGGCGTAAACATTGATGCCTCGTCTTTTTGCATCGCTGATAATATCGGCTCCCTCCGCGGTTGACATGTGGACAATATAAAGTTTGCCGCCGGTTACCTCGGCCCACTTTACGGCCCGCTGAATCGCCTCGGCCTCGATGAAATTCGGGCGGGAGAGCACATGGCAGTAAGCGCCATGTTTTTTCATGTCACCAGTATTGTGATATCTATCTACCAGCAGGTCAAGGACCCGGACCGATTCCGCGTGAACTCCAACCATCCCTCCGAACCCCGCTGTTTCCTCCAGTGCGGCATAAAGAGCGTCATCATCGCTGATCATGCCTTCTTTGGCGTATATCATGAACATCTTAAAAGAAGTAAATCCCAGTTCGGCCAGCTTCTTTAGTTCTTTTCTGGTTTTTTCGTTCCAGTCAGTTGGTACGGCGTGGAGCGAATAATCAATAGCCACATTGCCATCGGCTTCTGCTCGTCTGGAATCAACCGTCCTTTTTAATGTCTCACCTTTTTTCTGTATAGCAAAATCTATTACGGTTGTTACACCGCCGCAGGCCGCAGCCTTGGTTCCGTTCTCGAAATCATCGGCGGAAACCGTTCCACAGAATGGCAATTGCAGATGAACATGAACGTCGATAGCGCCTGGATAAATCCGCATGCCGCGGGCGTCAACCACGGTCTTGGCGCCTTGCGTAAGCTTTTTTGCAATAGCGCTGATTTTGCCTTTCTCAATTCCTATATCGGCCTTATAGCTTCCCTCGGCGGTAACTATTGTGCCGCCTGTAATTTTAGTATCCATTTATCCTCCGATCGGTTACCTGTTTTTAGGCAACTTTGAGCTTCACACAATCCCACACGGGGCAAACCTGCACACATAGAGAGCATCCCGTACATAATTTTTCATCAACGATTGGTATTCTATCTTCGCCCGCTTTCAATGCCTGATATCCCGCGTCGCGGCAGGATATAACGCAAAGATCGCATTTAACGCATGTTGAGTTGTCAATTGTCGAGACCATTCGGGTGTCCCGGCTTAGGGCCGTATGTTCAGTCAATTTTGGAAGGGATTTGCCAATAAATTCATCTATATGTTCAAATTCATGATCTTCCATGAATCCTGATAAACCGTCTTTGAGCTCGTCAATGACAGAGTATCCCCGCATCATTACTACGGTACAAAGCTGTATAGTGGTTGATCCCAATAAAATAAATTCAGCGGCATCGCTCCAGTTTTCAATACCGCCGATTCCGGAAATAGGGATATCCATATCCTTCGCGATAGCGGATACCGCCTTCAAGGCGATTGGCTTTATTGCAGGCCCCGAATAACCGCCGTGAGTGCTTTGCCCGAAAACATCCGGGATAGGATTTAATGTCTCAAGATTGACCCCTATGATTGCCGCTACAGTATTAATAGCGGAAATAGCGTCCGCGCCGCCATCCTTTGCGGCTCTCGCGGCAAATCTGATATCGGTAATATTGGGCGTCATTTTGGGCATCACGGGAACATTGGCCACTTCCTTCACCCACGATGTAACCGTTTTTGTGATATCAGGATTCTGGCCGACCGCGGCCCCCATTTCTTTTTCCGGCATCCCGTGAGGGCATGAGAAATTAAGCTCCAGCATATCCGCGCCCGCATCCTGACAAAGACGAGTCAATTTTTGCCAGCCATCCTTGTCGCCGCCGCCAGCCATGATACTGACTATGAGCAAATTATCAGGGAATTCTCTTTTAATATCCGCAATTTCCTCAAGCCAGATTTTCAATGGCCTGTCTGTGATAAGCTCGATATTCTCCAGGCCGTATATTTTTTTAGGCTCGTCGGCTTTGCCCGGAAAAGAAAGAGTGGCAAGGCGGGGCGTAACGTTAGCCATGAGGTCTTTATCGAGTCCTAATGTTTTTGTGACTGCGCCGCCCCAACCGGCTTCGAAGGCGTTTTTTATCATCTGGCCTGTTCCCGTAGGAGGCGCAGATGACAGAATGAACGGATTTGGCATATCTATTCCACAAAACTTAACTGAAAGTTCTGCTACTTTGGCGATTTTCATAGGCGTCCCCTTTGTAATTTATCGTTCTTGTTGTCTGACAATATTATCTATGCCGTGCGCGGCTCGTTTGCCGTCGGCGACAGCCTGGACGGCTGTGGTCCCGCCATTGATAGCGTCGCCGCCGGCGAAAACATTTCGCATGGATGTGGCTCCGGTGTTTTGGTCAACAATAATCAACCCTCTCTCATCGGTTTTTACCAATTGGCTATTTTTAAATGTGGGACCCTGGCCCGTGGCTGTTAAGATATTGTCAGCAATAAATATTTCTTCTGAATCATCAATCGGTTCGGGGGCAGGCCTCCCTGATTTATCAGGAGCTCCCGGTTTGGTCTGGCAAAAAACAGCTTCAATGCTATTGTGTTTGGCCCGAAATTCCAGCGGTGAATAGTTGAATTTGAACTTTATGCCATTATCTTCAGCCGATATGATTTCCGATTTGAATGCGGGCATATCGTCGCGGCCGCGGCGATAGAAAAGGGTAGCATCCGCGCCGCCGAACGCCGCGCTCATAGCGGCGTCAATGGCGGTATTTCCTCCGCCGATTACAATTACGCTTTTACCGAGATTAATAAGCGGAGGCTTATCAAAAAGCCGGGACGTTTTGGAATCTTTCAAGTAAACTGTCGCGGGATAAATTCTCGCTAAACCCTCGCCATTTATATTAAGCGCAAGAGGCCTATATGCGCCAACCGCAATGAAAACAGCGTCATATCGCGAAGCAAAATCAGATAGATCGTCAATTCGAGACGTTGTAATTATTTTAACTCCCATAGCTTTGATATATTCTATTTCATCGGCAACCATCGAGGGGTCGAGGCGATACGATGGTATGCCGTAGGTCAGTATCCCACCGGGCAGTTTCTCGGACTCGTGAATTTCGACATCGAACCCCAGCCGTTTAAGCTCAAATCCGGCGGAAAGCCCCGCCGGGCCGGAACCGATTATCCCCACGGTTTTTCCATTCGATGGTTTCGCCGGAAGAAGGCTCATGCCGTGAGCACGCTCGTATTCGGCGACAAATCTTTGCAGCGCTCCTATTGCTATGGGCCTCTCAAGCTTATCGCCGCATCGAAATTCGCACAGATCGCCCACAGGACAAATAAGGGCGCAAGTCCCCGCCAGAACATTAGCGTCTCTGACAGTTTTTATAGCGCCTTTGAAATTTTTCTGGGCGATTTGGCGAATGAATTTTACTACATCATTAGTGGCGGGACATCCTTGCCGACAAGGCGCGTCCGCGCACCCAAGGCATCGTGATGCTTCAGCCACGGCCTCCTGGGGAGTCATTGTTCTCTGTGAGTATTCGTTCTCAGCTTTCATATTTATTAGAGAAAGTTAAATGATTTTAGGTAACAGATTTAAACGCCTGAGCAAGGATTGTAATCGCGTGTTTAATATCTTCCATCTGTATATTCAACGGAGGCGATATCCTTATTACGTTCCCGTAAAGCCCGCCTTTTCCTATGAGCAATCCCTTTTCTTTGGTAGCTTCAAATACTTTTATAACAGTATCAGGGTCCGGTGTTTTTTTATCGCCGACTAATTCCAAAGCGATCATTAAGCCTTTGCCGCGAACATCCCCAATGACTTTATATTTTTTTTGCAGTTCTTTCAAAAGCCCCATAAAATGTTCGCCGATTTTTGCGGTATGAGAGATAAGATTTTCTTGCTCGATAACGTCAATTGTTGCCAGGGCCGCCTTGCAGGATACCGGGTTTCCGCCAAAAGTGGAAATCGACAATCCCGTCATCGCTCCCGCGACTTCTTGCGTCGCGATAGTGGCCCCGATCGGAAAACCGTTAGCCATTCCCTTTGCAAACGTCATGATATCCGGTTGAACATCCCAATGCTCGATCCCGAACATTTTACCTCCGGTTCGACCAAATCCTGTTTGGACTTCATCGCATATAAACAGGCCGCCATGTTTTTTAATTATATCTATGGCTTCCTTGAAATATTCCTTTGGAGGTACAATGAACCCGCCTACTCCCTGAATAGGTTCGGCCAGGAATGCCGCGATTTTTCCGGAGGTTGTGGTTTGAATAAGCTCCTCGAGGTCAGTCGCGCATGCCAGATCACAGGACGGGTATTCAAGATGGAAAGCACAACGGTAACAGTACGGGTTATGCGCGTGCTTTATTCCCGCGATACTGCTTCCAGCCTGGCGCCAGGGGGCGTGGGCAGTCAGGTTTTGAGCAAGAATTGATCTTCCGCTGTAAGCGTGCCGCAACGCGATAATTTCATCGCATCCCGTATATTTGCGGGCGGCAAGGACAGCTGTTTCGTCGGCTTCCGTTCCGGAATTTGTAAAAAAGCTCTGTTTCATTTCGCCGGGGGTTATCTCAGCCATCTTTTCCGCAAGTTCGACTTGAGGAATAGTCTGATACAATGTCGATGTATGTTGAAGTTTCCCGACCTGTTCGATAACCGCCTTGTTTACCTTCGGATGAGAATGGCCGAGCATCGTTGTTAAGATTCCGCCGAAGAAATCCAGATATTCCTTTCCGCCGGAATCAGTAACGGTTTTCCCTTGCCCATGAGTTAATATCAATGGTTCCGAGTAATAATTAGCGACGCACGGAAATAGGAAATTCTTCTGTTTATCTCTAAGTTCCGAATCTTTCATATTACATTATCCCTTGTTATAATTCACGGTTATTAAATTTGCCTCCGTAGAAATTACGGCAATAGCTTTTTGATATCATCATAGGTTTCCGGTCTTCTATCTCTGAAAAACTGCCAGACATTCCTCACTTCGCGAATAATATCAAAATCCAATTCGGCAGCTACAACTTCATCGGTATCTCGGGCGGCCTGTGCGACGATTTTCCCTCTTGGATCGCAAAAATAGCTCTTACCATAAAATTCGCCTATATCCCAGGGCATTTCATGTCCGACCCGGTTAATCGCCCCCACGAAGAATCCGTTGGCTACAGCCTGGGCCGGCTGTTCCAGCTCCCAGAGGTATTCGGATAATCCGGCAACTGTCGCCGATGGATTGAAAATGATTTCCGCTCCGTTCAAGCCAAGTATTCTGGCCCCTTCCGGAAAATGTCTGTCATAGCAAATATAGACACCCACCTTGCCGTATTGGGTTTGAAAAACCGGATACCCAAGGTTTCCCGGTTTGAAATAAAATTTCTCCCAGAAACCGGGATGAACATGAGGAATATGGTTTTTTCTATATTTCCCAAGATATTTCCCGTCAGCGTCTATTACAGCGGCTGTATTGTAATAAACTCCCGCCATAACCTCTTCATAGACAGGAACGACTATAACCATTTGGTGCTTTTTTGCTATTTCCTGCATCAGCTTTACCGTCGGGCCATCAGGGACTTTTTCTGCTGAGGCATACCACCGGGTGTCCTGTTCGGCGGGGAAATACGGCCCATAGAATATTTCCTGCAGGCAAAGTATTTTGACATTCATTTTTATTGCTTTATCTATCAATCGCAGATGCTTCTCAATTGCGTTTTCTTTTATGCTCTTAATAGAATCATCCGCCTTGAATGGAGGATTGGAACATTGAATAAGCCCGCACATAATTTTTTGTGGCATATTATTTCTCCCTTTTATCCCGCTTTTGAATTATTATCAGTTCTTAAAACCATCGGGAAATGATTACTTTTTTGTCGGTGTAAAATTCTATTCCGTCCCGGCCATAGGCCTTCAAATCTCCGAAGAACGATTTTTTCGAGCCGCCGAACATAAAAAACGCCATAGGGGCCGCGATTCCGATATTTACGCCGATCATTGATATTCCGACTTCATATTTGAATTTTCTTACGCTTTTTCCGCTATTCGTAAAAATCGATGTGGCGTTTCCGTATTTGTTGTTGTGTATAATTTCCAAAGCCTCATCAAGATTTTTCACATTCACTATAGAGGCCACGGGCCCAAAGATTTCTTCCTTGGCGATAGTCATATTAGGCTTAACATTATCGAATAATGTCGGCCCGACATAAGAACCATTGGGACATTCAGGGACATTGATATCGCGTCCGTCAAGTAAAAGATCCGCGCCCTCTTCGACTCCTTTGTTTATGAGTGAGATCACTCGTTCTTTATGGGCTTGAGAGATTACAGGCCCCATCGTAACCGATTCATCAAGCCCGTTGCCAATTTTTATTTTCTTAGCGGCGGAAAGTAATTTCTCCTTGAACTTTTCATAAACATCGCCCACTGTCAATAAGACACTGGCGGCCAGACATCTCTCGCCAGCACAGCCGTAAATAGAGTCTATTAATGCCGAAACCGTCTTGTCCAGATCGCAATCCGGCATAATCACAACGAAATTCTTGGCCCCGCCGAGAGCCTGGACTCTTTTCCCATGCGAAGAAGCCTCTTTGTAAACCGATTCAGCGACCGCGGAAGACCCGACAAACGAGACCCCCATTATATCCGGGTGGCTAATCATCGCTGTCGCCGCTTCACCGTCGCCATTTACAAGGTTTATTACGCCCGGAGGAAAACCGGCTTCATCAGCTAATTCAAATATCCTCTTTTGTGAGAAAGGCACTTGTTCAGACGGTTTTACAACAAATGTATTGCCACAGGCAACGGCAGTCGGGAAAAACCACAACGGTACCATGGTGGGAAAATTGAAAGGCGTAATGCAGCCGAAAACACCCAAAGGCTGCCTGACTACTTCGCAATCTATGGCCGGAGCGATGTCTTCAAGACCGTAGCCCTGCATGAGCGATGGCATCCCGCAGGCCGCTTCAACATTTTCTATGCCCCGCCTGACAGAGCCCCTCGCATCGGCAAGCGTTTTCCCGTTTTCAGTTGTCAATATTTGAGCAAGGTTCTTAAAATCTTTTTCCAACAGTTCTTTTAACTTGAAAAAATACCGCGCTCTGATTACCGGAGGCACCTTGCGCCAGGATTTGAAAGCGTTCTTTGCGGCCGCGATAGCGGAGTCCATTTCCTTTTTCGGCGACAATGCAACTGAACCTATTTTTTCTCCCGTTGCCGGGTTTATTACATCAAGGTTTTTGCCGTCGGGCGGCTCTACCCATTTCCCGTTTATGTAATTGAGTGCAGTCATTGGAAAGTCTTTATAACTCATCATACCTCCAGATTTTCATTGGCATAGGTTTGAAGCGCCTATTGTTTCCCGTATATGTCAATATAAAATAACATTTTTGTTTTTGTATTTCCACAATTTTCTTTGCTTTACTTTATTAAAATAAAATCCTTCTTGACTTTAACCATGCCCGCTAATATCTTTTTTTGAATGAGGTTGCGATATCGACATTGGATAATATGATTATATCCCGGGATGAAGAATGAAAATAGCAATCGGCTCCGATCACGGAGGGTTCGAACTCAAAGAGAAACTGAAGAAATACCTGTCTGAGAAGGGCTTTTCGATAGAAGATTGCGGAACATCATCGCCAGTATCGGTTGATTATCCGACATTTGCCTATGCTGTCGCGAAATTGGTGGGAGAAAACAAATGTTCCCGTGGAATCATTATAGACGGGGCGGGCATAGGTTCCTGCATTACGGCCAATAAAGTCCATGGAGTTCGAGCCGCTCTTTGCTATGATCTGTCTTCGGCCAAAAACAGCCGCGAACATAATGACGCCAACGTCCTGACCTTGGGGGCAGGCCTGATCGGGTTTGACCTTGCCAGACAAATAACTGATATTTGGCTGACATCCGAATGCACTCTTGATCGGCATAAGAAACGCGTATTAATGATTGCTGACATTGAGAAAGGAAATCCGCCTCCGCCATCCTGCGCGATACCGGACTTGGAAAATATAGATAAAATTTCATCTGAAGACCTTAGCCGGATAGCCGATAGAATTCAAACCCTTATCGGCGGTTCTTGCCGTACTTTCGATGACAACATAGTTTGCTCCAATGGCAATACGTTCTTTATTCATTACGGCCACCCAACCGATATAGACCCGGAATCTGTCAAAAAAATGATCGACGCCGGGGCGGGAAGAATAGGCTATACGCCAAATGGCAAAGATATTCCTTCGGAAATCGCTCAATATATAGACCATACTCTGCTTAATCCTGCGGCGACAAGTGAAGATATAAAAAAGTTATGCGAGGAAGCAAAAACATATAATTTTAAATCCGTGTGCGTGAACCCTGTTTATGTAAAACTTTGTTCGCAGGCTTTGAGAGGAACATCGGTTTTGGTCTGTTCTGTAGTTGGGTTCCCGTTTGGGGCCGCCGCTCCGGAGATCAAAGCAATGGAGGCCCGCAGGGCGATTCGCGATGGCGCGAAAGAGATCGATATGGTAATTAATATCGGGGCTTTGAAAACGGGAGATGATGAAACAGTCTTGCGGGATATTCGGGCTGTAACTGAAGCGTGCCGCGAGGGCAGCGCAGTTTCCAAAGTAATTATCGAGGCCGCCCAGCTTACGGATGATGAGAAAATCAGGGCTTGCAGACTGGCCAAAAAAGCCCGCGCCGATTTTGTGAAAACATCGACCGGTTATGGTCCCGGAGGCGCCACCGTTCACGATGTGGAATTAATGAGCGAAGCGGTAAAGGGCGCCAAAATGGGGGTAAAGGCGGCCGGCGGTATTAGAAGCTTTGCCGACGCAAAAAAAATGATCCAGGCCGGCGCCACGCGAATAGGAGCGTCGGCGGGCATTAAAATAAGCAAGGAGGCCGGGCAGATCACGATTTCTGATTAACCATGGAATTTTGATTGACCTGAGATTTGGCTAAGGGAGAATAATTTGGCGGAATTACGATCTTATGTGTTTTTGGATAGCTTACAGCAGCAATACGCGGCTTTTTTGGGGACAATTGCCCAGGGGTTTTTGCCCATTGCCGGGATGGCATCGCTATATGTTGAGATATCGCCCGGTATTGAAATAAACCGCATAACCGATATTGCGCTGAAATCAACACGGGTTACGCCCGGAATGCAGATAGTTGAAAGACTTTACGGTTTATTGGAGATCCATTCTGAATCTCAGGCAGATGTTCGCCAAGCTGGCCAGGCCATTCTCGATGCTCTGGAATTGAAAGAGGAAGATCGCAGAAAACCGCGAATACTTTCAAGCCAGGTTATCCGCAGATTGGATGACTACCAGACCCAGTTGATAAACAGGATGCGCCATGGCAATATGATCATGGCCGGGCAGACAATGTATGTTATGGAAGTCGAGCCGGCGGCTTATGCCGCGCTTGCCGCTAATGAGGCCGAGAAGGCCGCCGAGATAAATATCCTGGAGGTTCGCGCTTTCGGGTCATTTGGCAGGATTTATCTTGGAGGAGAAGAGCGGGATATCGATGTAGGCTAACGCGCCGCGGTTAAGGCGATTGAAGGCATTACCGGAAGAAAGCAAGAAAAA
>CAZKYQ010000006.1:33758-42548 GCA_964556975.1 uncultured Ignavibacteria bacterium | reverse complement strand
GAATGCGATGTTCCCTGGAGAACTCTGACCGGGCGGCAGCATTTTTACCTGGACCACCCTATGTATCTTCAGTTTGGCGAACACTTGCCAACATACAAGCCGAAACCATTGCCTACCCAATATTCGGATTTACGTTTTAGCGAGGAATCGGGCCCTGCAGTAATGTTGAATTACCTAACGCCGCATGGCAAGTGGCATATTCATTCAACTTATGGCGATAACCAGCGAATGACAACGCTTTCGCGGGGCGTGGAACCGCTGTGGCTGAGCGAGAAAGACGCCAAAGAAATAGGAATTGATGATAATGACTGGGTCGAAATTTACAATGACAATGGCGTTGTCGTTACCCGCGCTGTCGTTAGCGCCCGCATACCTCCGGGCGTCTGTATACAATATCATTCTCCTGAACGGACTTATTCCGTACCCAAATCGCCCATGAGAAAGAATAGGCGCGCGGGAGGCCACAACAGCCTTACAAGAACTCGTCTTAAACCGAATTTTATGGCCGGCGGATATGGCCAGTTTACATTTCATTTCAATTACTGGGGCCCAATTGGCTGCAACCGGGATACAAGTATTCTCGTCCGCAAATTACCCGAACTGAAATGGTAATCCGGAAGGAGCTCGAATTATGAATGTACGTTCACAAATATCGATGGTGTTTCACTTGGATAAGTGCATTGGCTGCCATACATGCAGCGTAGCATGCAAAAATATTTGGACTGATCGCAAGGGTACCGAATATATGTGGTGGAACAATGTCGAAACCAAGCCGGGCACGGGATATCCGACTAAATGGGAAGACCAGAAAAAATACGGCGGCGGTTGGGAGAAAAAAAGAGGCAGGCTGCAATTAAAATCAACTGGAAAAGCGCGTATTATCCCAAACATATTTCATAATCCCTACATGCCAAGCATGGACGATTATTATGAGCCCTGGACTTATGATTATCAAAATCTTTTTAACGCTCCTTTGAGTGATGATCAACCGACAGCCAGGCCGATTTCGATGATTACCGGCGAACATATAGACGTCGAATCAGGACCTAATTGGGATGATGATCTGGGAGGCTCTCCGATTTACGCCGAAAACGATATAAATCTTGAAAGCCTGAGCGAGCTGGAGAAAAAACAGTTATTTGCTATCCAGCGTCTTGTCTTTTTCTATTTTCCAAGAATCTGTAATCATTGCTTGAATCCTGCTTGTGTGGCTTCGTGTCCATCCGGCGCTCTTTACAAGCGTGGCGAAGACGGCATTGTCTTGCTGGATCAAAAACGCTGCCGTGCCTGGCGGTCATGTATTTCTGCATGCCCCTATAAAAAATCATATTATAACTGGTTTACAGGAAAATCGGAGAAATGCATTCTCTGTTTCCCGCGGATCGAAACAGGGCAAGCTCCAGCTTGCTTTCATTCCTGTGTCGGAAGAATCCGCTATTTGGGCGTTCTGCTTTACGATGCTGATCGCATTGAGGAGGTCGCTCACCTATCGAAAGAAGCTATTGTCGATGGACAATTAAGCCTGATCCTTGATCCTTATGACCCTAAAGTAATTGAAAGCGGATTAAAAAACGGCTTGAAAGAAGATACTATTACGGCGGCCAAGGATTCGCCTGTTTATAAATTTGTAAAGAAATGGAACATAGCGCTTCCACCGCATATCGAATTCGGAACACTGCCGATGTTATTTTACGTACCCCCTATGGCCCCGGTCATGGCCGCTCAATCCGGAAATATAGTAAATAGCGTCAGTGAGGATCTGTTCCATGATATAGAGGAAGCCCGAGTGCCAGTCAAATATTTGGCAAACCTATTCAGCGCGGGAGATGAAGAAAAAGTAATATATGCGTTGCGGAAACAGAAAGCGGTTCGCTGGCATAGGCGCGCGCTTACAGTTGGCGATGTTGATTCGGAAACAGCAAAAAGAATGTTGAAAGAAGCGGATTGTACGGTAGAGGAAGCCGAAGCAATATATAAATTAACATCTTTATGCACAGTTGAAGATCGATATGTAATTCCTCCTTCGCACCGTGAAGAAGCCATTGAAGCCTCAAAAGATACAATGGTGAGGAAACAAGAGGCAGGATTCGGATTCATAAGCGGGCCTCGGAGAAGTTGATGACCGATTCCAGGTTGGAAAAATACGATATGCTGGCGGGGTTGCTTACTTATCCGGATGATGATTATATACAACAAATCGCCAGAGGGACAGTAGATACAAAATATACATTCGAGCATTCAAACGAACATCTTCGGAATTTTGCTAATGAAGTAAAAGAATTTTCCCTTGAAGAAATGCAGGAGCTCTTTACGCGCACATTCGATATCAATCCTGTATGCGCATTGGAAGTTGGCTGGCAGATTTATGGAGAAAACTACGAGCGCGGAAATTTTATTGTAATGATGAGAAAGAAAATGCGTGAATTGGGCCTGCCCGAATCAAGCGAATTACCGGACCACCTTTCTCATATTTTAATGATTATGGGACGGTTAAGCAGCGATAATGCTAAAGAGTTCGCGGCGAAGTTTGTTACGCCGGCAATTGAGAAGATGATTGCCGGAATGGAAGGCAAAAGCAATCCGTATTTAGAGGTGCTTTTAGGTATCCGCCATGAATTGAGTGGCAAAGCGATTAATACTAAATAAAGGACCATCATGGCTAACGCAAATTATTATTTCGATCAACTTTTCTTCATAATCTTGCCTTATACCGCTCTTTTTACGTTTTTCCTTGTAACAATTCAACGGTACCTCCGGCAGACATTTTCATACTCAAGCTTATCATCGCAGTTTTTAGAAAACCGGGATCACTTCTGGGGGATGGTACCGTTTCATTACGGTATCCTTGTGATACTTGCCGGTCATGTCGCCGCTTTTCTGATACCGGGCAAAGTGTTGCTTTGGAATAGGCTCCCCTTGAGGCTTTATGTTCTTGAGACTGCGGCCCTTGTGTTTGCGATCCTGACATTGGTTGGATTGGTAATACTGATAATTAGACGATCCAAATATAGCAAAATTAAGGAAATCACCAACAGATATGACTGGATATTATACATACTATTGGTTCTTCAGGTGCTGGGCGGTATTTATGTGGCGATATTTCACCGATGGGGTTCCTCCTGGTTTGCCGCGTCGCTTACGCCATATTTATGGTCGCTGTTGAAACTAAATCCCGATATCAGCCATATTATCGGCATGCCGCTGATGGTCAAGTTTCACATAATTAACGCGTTTATAATGATAGGTTTTTTTCCGTTCACCAGGCTTGTGCACGTTCTTGTTGTTCCCAACCCATATTTATGGCGTCGGATACAGGTGGTTCGCTGGTATCGTGATCGCTCCCGGAAGCATACGTCGGCGTAGAGCGATAGCTTGTGATTTAGCAGATAAAAGGTCAGAGTCGTCAATCATCATTGATAATTATTAGAGAGCGGTAACGTATGGAGATTAACAACAAAGCAACCAGGATCGATCTGTTTAGCCTGAAAACCCGCCCGATGCGGGCTTTTCATACTACGTGGCTGTCGTTCTTCCTCTGCTTTTTCGCATGGTTCGGAATAGCGCCGCTGATGGCGGTGGTCAGAGACGAACTCGGGCTGACCAAGACACAGATTGGCAACACAATTATCGCCTCGGTGGCCATAACGATTCTGGCGCGTCTGGTTATCGGCTGGCTTTGTGATCGTATCGGTCCGCGAAAGACTTATACCTGGCTTCTGATTCTTGGGTCGCTTCCAGTAATGGGTATCGGCCTTGCGCATGATTATACAACTTTCCTGATATTCCGCCTGTGCATTGGCGCCATCGGCGCCTCGTTTGTAATCACGCAGTATCATACGTCGGTGATGTTTGCCCCGAACTGCGTCGGTACGGCTAACGCAACATCGGCAGGCTGGGGGAACCTTGGCGGCGGAGTTACCCAAATGGTCATGCCGCTGATTTTCGGGGTCTTTGTGGCTTTGGGATACAGTGACTTCTGGAGCTGGCGCTTGTCGATGGTGGTGGCGGGAGCAGTCTGCCTGGCGGCAGGTGTCGCCTATTACTTCATTACCACAGATCTTCCAGACGGCAACTTCAAAGAGTTAAGGAAGCGGGGAGAACTGCGGAGCCATAAACAGGTTAACGGCACTTTCATGATGGCAGCCAAAGACAAGCGGGTTTGGGCGCTATTTATAATTTATGCGGCCTGTTTCGGCATTGAGCTGACGATCAACAATATGGCGGCCTTGTACTACAAAGACTACTTTGGCCTCGGACTGGCGACCGCCGGATTGGTGGCTGGGCTGTTCGGGTTGATGAATATTTTCGCCCGCACGATGGGTGGAGTAATTGGAGACAGATTCGCGCTCAAGGGAGGTTTAAAGGGGCGGGTGCGATGGCTCTTTATGGCGCTGGCTGTTGAAGGTGTAGCGTTGATGCTTTTCTCACAAATGACAGTTCTTCCTTTTGCGATAGCGTCTATGATTGTGTTCAGCCTATTTGTTCAAATGTCAGAAGGGGCGACCTATTCGGTGGTTCCTTTTATCAATAAAAAGGCCCTTGGGTCGGTAGCCGGTATTGTCGGGGCTGGAGGGAATATGGGCGCTGTATCCGCCGGTTTTCTTCTCAGGGCTGAATCCATCACCTGGCCGGAGGCGCTTTTGATTCTTGGCGGGCTGGTTTTGGTTTGTTCCTTAGCTACTTATATGGTAACCTTCTCGCCCGCTCAAGAAACTGAGGTCAAGGAAGAATACGATCAAGCCTTGATAGATAGGGCAACGGCAGCCAAGAGGACAAAACGCTTCTTACCGGTACCCAAGCTTGCAGTTCTGTTGGGGAGTTTTGATCCGATTGATGCTCTCAGAATGTTTTTGGGTGTGGCGCTGGTAGCCAAGGGGATATATTTCGTATTAAATATGAATGAGATTGAGAATATAGCCGGAGTTATTGGCGGGTTTGAGAATGTCGTGTCTTGGTATGTGGTCTTTGCTCACATAGTAGGCGGATTTGCGATGCTGGTAGGACTTGGAACGCGTACAGCCGCGGCGCTTAATATTACGGTGTTGATGGGGGCAGTGATATTTGTCCATTCCGCGGAAGGATTATTTTCCAAGGGTCAGGGGATGGAATTTTCGCTCTTAGTTCTCTTTTCCCTTTGCCTGGTGCTTTGGAGAGGCGCGGGGAAGGCCTCGATCGAAAGCATTCTCAGACCGCAGATAGAATCAAACAAACTTTAAAATACAGAGGTAGTACAAGATGAGCGCTAATTTGGAAAAATGGGATGTTGAAGACAAACAATTTTGGGATAGTACCGGAAAAAAGATAGCCAACCGAAATCTGTGGATTTCAATTCCGAATTTGCTCTTAGGCTTCGCCGTCTGGATCTATTGGGGTGTGATTGTCGGGCTGATACAGGGACTGCATGATGCCGATCCGTCTCTTTTTAACTTCAGTTTTGGCAATGACGGAGTGCCGCTGGCAGGGGCCGCCTACAAGGCGCTTCTTTACGCTCTTCCAGCCGTAGCCGGTCTGGCGGGAGCCACCGCGCGCATCCCCAATTCATTCATGATAGCAATTTGCGGCGGAAGAAACGTCAAGTTCATGACCACGCTCTTGCTGATTCTGCCTGCTCTCGGAACCGGAATGGCCCTGCAAAATCCCAACACCGGCTTTATGACCTTTATTATCCTCGCGGCTCTATCGGGTATTGGAGGCGGCGCTTTCGCGTCATCGATGTCTAATATCAGTTTCTTTTTCCCGAAGCGAATGCAAGGGCTTACGCTTGGGTTAAATGCCGGAATCGGCAATCTCGGAGTGGCTGTAATGCAGGTTATAATTCCGCTGATTATCACAGTCGGTCTTTTTGGCGGAGATTCGCACTTGCTGCGAGGGAACCCCATCTGGATTCATAACGCTGGATTGGTTTGGGTGCCGATATTGGCGGTTTTTGCTGTGCTTGCCTTTCTCTTTATGAACAACCTCCCTCAACATAAATGCGGGGCAACGCCGATTGCTGTCGGGAAATATCTATGGCTGGAGTTTTTGGGTTATGCCGGAGCTACTTTAGCGATTTTCTTTCTTATCATTCCCTGGGGCGGCTTTCCGGTGCTTCTGAAGATATTTGTCGTCTTAGTGATTGCGGTGCTTTCCACGCTTGTACTGATGCGTTACCTGACGCCCAGCGAAACCAGAAACAACCTGGTCGGACAGTTTGGAATTTTCAGGAACAAGCATAACTGGGTCATGACCTGGCTGTATGTGATGACATTTGGATCGTTTATTGGCTTCGCCAATGCTTTTCCGAAACTGCTCAAGGACGTTTTTGGATATATCCGGGTTGATGAGGCCGGTAGGCCGCTGGCTGAAGCCATTATTAACCCTAATGCCCCTGACATACTTGCCTTCGCGTTTCTTGGCGCGGCCATGGGAGCCGCTATCCGTCCATTGGGCGGTTGGCTTTCAGACAAGTTAGGAGGAGCGCGCGTAACTCACTGGGATACGCTTGTCATGATATTGGCGACAATAGCCTGTGGATACACCATAGCCCTTGCAAACGGTTCACACACTCCGGAAACATATTTCTGGCCCTTCCTGCTTTTGTTCATAGTCCTGTTCGCCACAACGGGAATTGGAAATGGCTCGACATTCAGGATGATCGCGATAATCTTCTCAAAGGAACAGGCCGGGCCGGTTTTGGGCTGGACATCGGCAATTGCCGCTTACGGCGCGTTCCTTATTCCTAAAATATTCGCCACTCAAATAAAAGCGGGAACTCCAGAGTACGCTCTGTATGGATTCGCCGCCTATTATGGGAGTTGCCTTTTGATCAACTGGTGGTTTTACGCCCGATCAAACGCTGAAATATCATGCTAAAATTCAGTTGAGAGACAAAGATGGTTTTAGTTTAAAACCGGAAATTCTATCAATTCCTACGCTAAGGCGTTGATAATTATAAACTTTATTTGTAGTTTTAATCCTCATATAAAACAATATTAAGCCCGCGTTTACAAATATTTCATTTGCATGTGTATCAAATATTAATTACTATAATTAAGTAAATGATAGATAAAAAGAGCGAGTTTGAAAATCTTATGAACGAAGATTATCTTGAACATTTTAATGAAAATGGCGTTATTGATGTAGATACCGGTGATATCAAAGTTTCTTCAGAACCTGTTATAATACGAGCGGTAGCTCTTGGTTCATGTATTGCGGTAGTCATTTATGATCGAGGCAAAAAGATAGGCGGAATAGCGCATATTATGCTTCCTGGGCGGTCGCCCAAAGGAGATAGCGGCAGCAAAACAAAATATGCCGAAAATGCTTTGGACAAATTGTTTGATACTGTCAAAAAACTAAGCGTGAAGACAGGTGATTTGGAGATTAGTATTGTCGGGGGAGCAAATGTACTTCAAGAGGGGAACATTCCCGACGAGGTTATTAAATCTGTTTTGGATTATCTGAAGAAACTAAATATCGAGTGGAACAGCAAGAGGGTTGGAGGAATAGAACGTCGAAGCGTGTTTTTGAACATGATCTCGGGCCAAGTGCTTTTTACAGAGGGCGATCGCGGCGTAAGAGAATTGCAGACACGGTATGTCAAGTTTTCCCAAAAGCCATAGATTATTATTAAAATACAATTGCTGAGGAAATTGGTTATGAAAAACAAAGAAAACCGAGAGTATATTAGTCATGATAATGCCTCTATCCGATCTAGCAGAGTAAGGCAGATATATTTTTCAGTTGGATTTATAGGTATGCTTATTGCTGCAGCTATGTGGTTTTCCATGAGTACGGGCTCCCGAATAGCTAAGCAATATTATCCTCTTGTTGGTGCCGTCATTGAAATTAAGCTCGAGGCCACAACCGCTCATTTATTTTTTGAAGAATTTATTAGTGGTGATACTACCAGGGACATCTCAATTTTCTGGGAGCATCTGGACAAATCCGAATGGTATGCAAAGGCGATGCTTGAAGGGGGACAGAGTGGCGAAGGCACCTTCATCCCTCTTAACGATCCCATTCTTCGGCAGGACATCCTGGAAGTATTGAAGGAGATTAAGGCCTTTCGAGCCATTGCCGAAGAGAGACTTGCTCACCCGGCTAAATCATTCATTGGTTCGGATATTGACCAGCATTTCGATGATGTGTTCAAAAGTTTTTTAGGACAAGCCGATATTGTGGAAACAACCCTCCAGCAGACCATAGCCAGAGATGTTAAACGTTTCAGGTCAGTTCAATTTGCTCTGATTGTGCTGTGTTTTGTACTCACCGGTATCGTCGCGGTTGTTCTGTATCGCTTCGAGAAAATGCGATCTATCAATATGGCAAACCTGAACACTTCCAATCAGCAGTTAAGGGCAAGCGAGCAACAACTAAGAGCTTTCAACCAGCAGTTAAGGGCAGGCGAGCAACAGCTAAAAGCGGCCAATCAGGAATTGAGTGCAAGCGAGTCCTTGCTTCTCGAAGCGCAGCAAATCGCCGGACTTGGATTCTATGCCCTCGATATCGTCTCCGGTACATGGGTCAGCTCCAGGATTCTGGACATAATATTCGGCATAGATAAGGACTTCGGACGAGACGTCAATGGGTGGCTTCAAATTGTGCATCCCGATCAGCGGGATGAGATGAGCAAGTATTTCTCCGAGAATATCCTGACTAAACATGAGCTTTTCGACCGGGAATATCGAATTATTAAGCAAAATGATCAGACAGTACATTGGGTTTATGGTCTCGGGAGACTCGAACTCAATGACAATGGCGAGCCAATTCGGATGGCAGGGACAATACAGGACATCACCGAACGCAAGC
>CAZKYQ010000006.1:19066-33658 GCA_964556975.1 uncultured Ignavibacteria bacterium | reverse complement strand
CGCGCCGAGCGCCTTGAGACTGCCGGTGAAATAGCGGGCCAGGTCGCCCATGACTTCAATAATCTGCTCGGACCAATGATCGCTTACCCTGATTTCTTAAGAAGCGAACTTCCGAAAGATCACTCTTCGATACAGATGTTGAATGATATAGAAAAGGCGGCTACCACTATGGCCGATATCAATCAACAACTGCTTACCTTGAGCAGGAGGGGACATTTTGAGCAGGAAACCCTAAACTTAAATAGCGTAGTAACGCAAGGTCTTAATCAAACGGAGCCCCAACCCGACACTCTTCATGTTGAAACGGACCTGGGTAAGAACCTGATGAATATTAGGGGAGGTCCTGCCCAGCTTTCGCGGATAATATCAAATCTGGTTAATAATGCGCTGGATGCAATGCAGAATGTGGGACATCTGTTCATTAGGACCGAAAACTACTATGCTGACGATGTCTCCGGCAAATATGGGCGCATACCCAAAGGGGAGTATGTTAAATTAACTATATCCGACAATGGCTGTGGAATTGCCCAAAAAGCAATGCCTAAAATATTCGATCCATTTTTCACTACCAAAAAGACCGATAGGCAGAGAGGTTCGGGCTTGGGTCTGAGCGTTGTCCATGCCGTGATGGAAGACCATAACGGCTATATTGATCTTCAGTCGGAATTTGGCCAGGGGATGTCGTTTTTCCTGTATTTCCCGATCACGCGAGATGAAATAGAACTAACTGAATCCGGTAAAGCCGTTGGCGGCACAGAAAGCATTCTTGTTATAGATGACGATACTTTGCAAAGAGAAGTCGCTCTCAATCTTCTCAATAAGCTGGGATACAACGCGACAGCTGTAAACAGCGGTGAAAAGGCTGTTGAGTTTTTGCGGGATAATCCTCAAGACTTATTGATACTGGATATGATAATGCCCGGCGGTATCGATGGTGCCGAAACGTACAAAAGAGCGCTTGAACTCAATCCTAAGCAGAAAGCAATAATTGTATCGGGGTTTTCTGAAACTGAACGGGTTGCTCTGGCTAGAAAACTCGGGGCCGGAGGTTTCATAAGAAAGCCATTGACACTTAAAACCATTTCCGCCGCGGTAAGAAAAGAATTGGATAGGGAATTGGCGTAGGAACTCTCCGCGGCAGCAATGCGATAGAAATGAAAAGGCCGCTCCCGCCGGCATGTTCCATGCTGAATGAATCAGAAAATAGGATATCTTCAAGTGGAAGATACCTAAGGGACTGAACAATCAACCTCTTTTTGAATTCCACTAAGACTGGCTAAGCAGGAACGAAAAGCATCAAAGCCGCTATGTTGAGTTTCACCCCGTATCTAACAACTTCGAATTGGCGATAGCTGTTGCTATTGCTGTTTTTGGTATCATCTCAGGCTTGGCTTTCGTTTCTGTCATTGCCTTGCCGGTTGAAATGCCTGTACAAAGTAATTTGGAATTATACTTGAAAAAAGTCAAAGGCAGCCCTATTTTAAATGCCATGGGAGTCGGCGGCATGGAATCAAACTCCGGTTTCGCATTACGCACCAACAATTTGCGGCCATCGTGCTTGTTTTGCGATGGATTTAATTGACAGGGGCAATTCCAATAAACGCCTTTTAGCGCAGCTCTAATTGTATTATATTATAATTCACATGTTTGAAGCTAACCTACATTAATCAAAGGAACTCTGATTATGAATCGCAACAGAATTTTCCGAAATGGGATATTTGCACTATTTATCGCAATGGTAATACCGCGCGCCAGCTTAATGGCCGAAACCGGACAGATTCCACAGCGTTCGGATATTGATGACAAATACAAGTGGAATCTGGACATCATATATCCCAACCTTAATGATTGGGAAAAAGATTTTACTTTTGTAAAAGAGAATTACGAGCGCCTGCAAAGCTATCAGGGCCGTCTGGGCGAGTCAGGTGATGTTTTATACGAATGTCTCAAACTTGACCAAGAGATAAATATGGTTGCTGATAAGCTTTCCACCTACGCCGGGCTGAAATTGAGCGAGGATACAAGGATTAACTCCCAACAGGAGCTTTCTGGCCGGATAAGCGCGCTGAGATCGAAGATTCGCCACGCTTCATCATTTATTGAATCGGAACTACTTGGTATTGATTCCGAAAGGCTCAAAAATCTAATGTCTGAAAATAAGGAGCTGGAAATTTATCGCTTCTATTTTGACGATCTGATTCGACGCCAGAAACATATTTTATCGCCCCGGGAAGAGGCGATTCTCGCGCTGTCGGGATCAATAGCTTATTCACCCGGGCAAATATATTCCATGCTGACTGATGCCGACATGTCCTTTGGAACAATCATGGATGAAAACGACAATCCGGTCGAATTGACCAAAGAGCGTTATAACAAATTTCGCAAGTCGACAGACCGCAGGGTCCGCCGCGACGCGCACAACGCCCTTTACGGCGCCTATGAAAAATACGCGAATACGATAGCGGCTTCTTTGGGCGGGACGTTAAAAAAGGACTACTTTTATATGAAAGCCCGCGGTTATAAAAGCTGTCTTGAGATGGCGCTGGATGGTAATAAGATTCCTTTATCTGTTTATTATAATCTGATAAAAACGGTCAACGGCAATTTAGAGCCGCTTCACAAATGGGCGGCGCTAAAAAAGAAAGTCCTGGGGTACGACAAACTCTATCCATACGATCTTTATGTCCCTCTAATTCCTGATCAGACTAATCAATTTAGCTACGAACAGGCAATGGAAACAGTTGTCGAGGGATTGAAGCCGATGGGCGAGCCGTATATTACGGATTTTAAAAATGGCCTGAATTCCGGTTGGATCGATGTTTTTGAAACCGAGGGAAAAAGCTCCGGCGCATTCTCCGGCGGGAGCTACAACACGCCGCCATATGTCCTTCTCAATTTTAATGGTGAGATCGAATGGGTCTTTACGCTTGCCCATGAGATGGGACATTCCATGCAATCCTATTATACTAATCAAACCGAGCCTTACATTTATTCGGATTATACAATATTCGTTGCCGAAGTAGCCTCGACCTGCAATGAAACCGTGCTGCTAAAGAGCCTGCTGCAAAACACAAAAAACAAAAAAGAAAGAATGTTTTTGTTGAATTTTTATATTCAGGCAATCCGGACTACTTTTTTCCGGCAGGTAATGTTTGCCGAATTCGAACTGGCTATACACGAGCATATCGAAAACGGGGGCGCTTTCTCCGCAGATTATTTCAGGCAAACATTTCTGGATATATACAAGAAGTACTGGGGTGAAACTTTGGAAGTCGATGAATTAAGCGGAATGCTGGGAATGGCGATACCGCATTTTTATTGGCAATATTATGTTTATCAGTACGCTACATGCTATTCCGCCGCGCAGCTAATGTCGCAGAATATTATTGACGGCAATGAAGGATATCTTGATACCTATATGAAATTCCTGTCAACAGGCTCGTCGAAATATCCGGTTGACGTATTGAAAGATGCAGGCGTTGATATGACTAAGCCTGAGCCGATTCTAAATACTATTCAGCTTTTCAGTAATTTGGTAGATGAACTGGAAATGCTATTGGATGAAAAATAGAACAGGATTGGGGAAGTAAATTTTTATCGAGCGGTCAGGAAACCCTTCCCGACAGGATTTTGTCGGGCTTTTTCACGGTTGCTTCAATTGTCAAATCGACCTACGGCTGTCTATTATATTTATGGATTATAATGCAATTATATTGAAGGTTTTATTTTTAGCGCACTAAGTTTTTTATCTTGAGCCTGATGTTTTTTCTCGCTGAGTTTGCGCTCATGAATATTCAAAATTGTTTTTCTAATCCTAATTGCTTTTGGAGTAACCTCAACCAATTCATCAGATCTGATCCACTCCATTGCCTGCTCTAACGTCATCTTGCGCGGGACATCAAGTTTGACGCCTATATCTTTATTGGACGCGCGGTGATTGGTCAGCTGTTTCCGTTTGGCTGGGTTGCACGTTATATCCATAGTTCTTGAATTTTCGCCAACAATCTGGCCGGTATAGATTTTTTCAGCCGGCTCAATAAATATGACCGACCGCTCTTGAAGCCCTTCCAAAGCATAGGCAGTGGCAATACCTGTTTCAATACTAACGACAGAACCTTTGCTTCTTAATACAATGTTACCGCGCCATGAACCGTAGCCAACAAAACGGGAAGCCATAATTCCGAGACCGCGCGTATCGGTTAAAAACTCTGTCCGGTATCCAAACAAGCCGCGCGTTGGGATTTCAAATTCGATGCGAACAGTATTTGTACCGGCATTTTCGACAGATGCCAACTCACCCTTGCGTTTGGCAAGTTTTTCTATGATGATTCCCTGATACTCTTCGGGAACATCTATAATAAGCTGTTCAATAGGCTCCAGAACTTTGCCGTCTTCATCAAGGCGCACAATGACTTCGGGACGGGAAATGCAGAACTCAAGCCCTTCACGCCGCATTTCTTCAATTAAGATAGCCAGATGAAGCTCGCCGCGCCCCAAAACATTCACGCCATCCGGGCGTCCGACATCTTCCATTCGGAGAGCAACATTCACGCGAAGCTCTCTTTTGAGCCGTTCTTTTAGCTGGCGGAGCATAATCGCCGTGCCATCTTGTCCTGAGAATGGCCCTTTGTTAACTAAGAAAAACATTGAAAGAGTCGGTTCTTCGATCTCAAGAGGTTTCAACGCCTCTTTGGCATCTTCACTTTTGGCAAATGTATCGCCGATGCCAATCTCCGGAGGTCCGGCCAGCCATACAATATCGCCGGCAGAAATTTCATCGGTTTCAACTCGCGTCAAACCGCGAGTAATCCACATGTGGACACCCTTTACTTTTGAAGAAGATTCTAACTTCCAACCCTTATCATGGGATAATGGATCATTCAGCTTTGTAACTAAGCGGGTGAAATATTCACCTTTTTTCAATGAACCCCGGAGCACTCGTCCACAGCCAATTTGGCCGATATAATCATTCCAATCAAGAGAACTGACCTGCATTAAAAAATCACCATCCTGATTGACTGGAGGAGGAGGAACTTCGTCAATAATTGTCTGAAAGAGGGCATCCATTCCTTTAGGTTCATTTTTATCTAAATCATTGACAAACCATCCGTCAAGGCCGGAACCATAGAGTACCGGAAAATGAGCCTGTTCATCGGTGGCGCCTAATTCTATAAATAGGTCGAATGTTTTATTCAAGGCATAGTCAGGGCGCGCGTTCGGACGGTCAACCTTATTGACAATAACAATCGGGCGAAGTCCGAGCTTTAAGGCGCGCATAAGCACATAACGGGTCTGAGGCATCGGCCCTTCAATAGCGTCAACTAACAACAAAACCGAATCAACCATAGAGAGCACCCGTTCTACTTCGCCGGAGAAATCAGCATGGCCGGGGGTATCGATAATATTTATCAGGTAATCATTCCATGATACGGTGCAGTGTTTTGAACGAATAGTTATGCCGCGTTCACGTTCTAATACATTGTTGTCCATGAGCCGTTCGGCAACTTCCTGGTTTTTGCGGAAAGTCTGTGTTGCCTTAAACACAGAATCTATAAGTGTAGTTTTGCCATGATCAATATGCGCAACAATAGCGAGATTTCTAATGTGAGCAATGTCAGCCATCGATCAATACGCCTTTCAAGGGCAGAAATATCAGCGAATTAACATTATTCCAAAACATTTACTGATTAAACTTTCAGGGAATAATCGCCCAAAAAAAAACCGAACAAATATTGCCTGTCCGGAAGAACACATAAGCATATTATAATAAGGTTTAATTTTATTTTGTCAAGCAATATTTTCGCTCTGGCACGTCATTTTATGGCGGCCCCGCAGAGACCAGGACTCCAAATTTGAGTTACAGGGCATAGATTTCAACTACCGAATTCAAGTCAGTGTCGTTTTTGAATTGCCTTAACAAGTGTAGCCAAAGTCCCAAATCGTCCCAGTTGGCGGCAAAAAGCTGTACGCCCCGGGTCTAAATCAGCCATGCCATCGTGAGGGAGGCTCTTTTAAATATTACAACCAAAATAAATTTCGTTCTATTGTAAAGTGGCATTGCGCGCGGTTTTTTTTTGATCTTGTCCATTAATCTGTTTACAATATTTTCCTCATATTATAAATACATAATATGGTGGCATTAGACGCTGATAACAATAGCGGTTTTGCTAAAAGCAAAATAATCGGGCTGGTTTCCGGAATATCCCTTTTTATAATTTTCGCATTTAATATACCCGGATTCGATATGCCGCCACAGGCGTTGATTACAGCGGGGATCGTACTTCTTATGGCCTGTTTCTGGATATCGCTATGTTTGCCGATTCCTGTAACATCGCTTTTCCCAATAGTCCTGTTTCCGTTATTGGGGATAGCAAGCTCCGGGGCCACGGTAAAGTATTATGCCAACAACAACATTTATCTTTTCATGGGCGGTTTTATTATAGCCCTTGCGATTGAAAAATGGGGGTTGCATCGCCGGATAGCGCTCAATATAACCTCGCTTCTGGGAACCTCTCCGGCCCGCGTGGTTATGGGATTCATGTGCGGGACAGCTTTCTTATCCATGTGGATCTCAAATACCGCCGCCACAATGATGATGCTTCCTATTGGACTTGCGGTAATTTCTGAAACAATCAAATTAACAAAAAAGGAAACCAAATTTGCGGTTGTCCTAATGCTTGGAATTGCCTATGGGGCCTCAATAGGCGGAATTGCAACGCCCGTCGGGACCCCGCCCAATATCGTATTTTTAGGCCAATATGAACGAGGATTTCCTGACGCGCCAGAGATCAGTTTTTTTTCTTGGATTAAGGTTTTTTTGCCGTTGGCCGTAATTCTGGTTCCTATAGCGTGGTTTGTGTTGATAAAACTGTTTTCTTTAAAATCACAAGAGGTTGAGATAGGCAGAGATAAAATCAAAGAGGAATTAAGAAAGCTCGGCCCGATGGACTCCGCCGAAAGAAGGATACTGATAGTTTTTGCTTTAACCGCTTTTTTATGGATTTTTAGGGGCGATATTGTTACCGGCATAATAACCATTCCCGGCTGGTCAAGATTATTACCCAATTCGAAATTTGTTCACGATGCCACGGTTGCGGTTTTTATGGCAATTATGCTGTTTATTATTCCCGCGGGGAAAAAATATAGGGGAAAATCGCTGATGGATTGGAATACTGCCCTGAAACTTCCCTGGGGGATATTGCTATTATTCGGCGGAGGTTTTGCAATTGCCGGAGGATTTTCCATGTCCGGACTGGACCAGCAGATAGGAATGGCGTTGAAGCCGTATCTGATTTATCACCCGCTTATAATTGTATTTATAGTCTGTATATTATTGACGTTTTTAACCGAGTTAACGTCAAATACGGCCACAACGGCAGCGCTATTGCCAATTATGAAGGGAACAGCATTGGCTTTGGGCCTGAATCCTCTTCTCCTGATGGTTCCGGCCACGATATCGGCATCTATGGCATTTATGCTTCCTGTGGCGACCCCGCCCAACGCTATTGTGTTTTCATCAGCTAAAATAAAAATGGGCCAGATGGCAAGAGTGGGATTGGTTTTAAACCTTATAATCGCTTTAATTGTCGCATGTGTTGTTTATTACTTCGTGTTGCCTGCGTGGGGCTATAGCCAATCGATGCCCGTTTGGGCGAAATAGTTTTCAATAGTAATTTAATCCTAAATATGAAAGATTGCATTATCGGAAGAATGGACCCGATAAATCTATTATTATCTATTTTTCCCTTTTATTTTTTTAGATATTAACTATTATTATATGGGGTTGACATATTGACAATAACCCCTGATGGGTGCTTTTGGCGGATTAAAATTTAATGTAATAGCGGGAGGATACTTTGAGAAAGCTATTTTTTTTCATCTGTTTTATTATTGTCTTCGGCGGCTGTCTTTATGGGACGACAATTGCCTCAACTATTAACCTGCAAAACGAATCGGCCGGCATAAAGCTATTGAGCCAGAACGATAACGAGCTTACATTAAGCGTTGATATCGGCTCTATCAAACTAAATACTGTTTCCACGCCGGAAGGCGAATTTACGCATCTTACTATCGATGGTTTCAGCCGTTCTCAGGAAATTGGAGAGCCAAACGTTCCGATGTTAAATCGTCTTATTTCTATTCCGTTCGGATGCGAGGTTCGTGTCGGGATAATCGATTCCGAAATCGAAGAGATTTCACTTGCCGATTATAATTTCACATCGCCCCTTTTGCCTGTTCAACCGTCCCTTTCAAAATCTCAAAGGCCGGAGGATGTACAATTCGAATATAAGCAGGAAATTTACAGGCAGGCGGGATATTATACTCTGCCGCTTGTTTCATCGTCCGATGCCGGCATAATGAGGGCTTTGCGGCTCGGAATGGTATCGGTTGCTCCGGTTGAATATAATCCAATAGAGAATACGTTAAAAGTACATAACAATATGACTATTCGAGTAGAGTTTCTCCATCCCAATTGGGCATTGACAACTGAAATGCGTCAGCGGTTTTATTCGCCATTTTTCGAAGTTGTTTATAACCAGATTATAAATTATGAACCTCTTCCGCCGACAATCCTCGACGATCTCGTAACGTATCCCGTAAAATATCTGATTGTCGCGGACCGCATGTTCGAGGCCCAGCTTCAGCCATTTATTGAATGGAAAACTAAAAAAGGATTTGATGTCATAACCGCTTATACGGATGTTATCGGCTACAGCAATACTGCTATCAAAGCCTACATAGAGGGAATTTATAACGGCAGCAATCCTCCCTCCGATCCCGCGCCTTCGTTTGTGCTTTTGGTGGGTGATGACCAGCAGATATCGGCGTTTTCATACAGCGGACACATATCGGATCTTGATTTTTGCGAATTTACGGGAGACCATGATCCTGAGATATATTATGGCCGTTTCTCCGCGCAAACCACGGCATTATTACAACCGCAGATTGATAAGACCCTGGAATATGAGCAATATCTAATGCCCGATCCGAGTTATATGGGTAATGTAACATTGATCGCCGGGGTTGACGCTACATACGCGCCGACACACGGCAACGGGCAGATTAATTACGGCACTCAACAGTACTTCAATTCCCAGCATGGGCTCTTCTCCAACACCTGGCTTTATCCCCAATCAGCCGAGCCCGGGGCATCCGCCGGCATAATTCAAACAGTCAATGATGGGTTAGGATTCATCAATTATACCGCGCACGGCTCGCATGATAGATGGGCGGATCCCTCGTTCACATCATCTAACGTAAATGGCCTGACCAACGCGCACAAATATCCTCTCGCCATTGGAAACTGCTGTTTAACCAATACTTTCGGCGATGATTATTCCTCGCCTTGCGTTGGCGAAGTTTGGCTTCAGGCCGCCGAAAAGGGAGCTATCGGTTATATCGGCGGTTCCAACAGCACATACTGGGATGAGGATTACTGGTGGGGCGTGGGCTATGGTCCTGTTATAGGAAACGGCCCATCTTATGAACAAACCGGCCTTGGATCTTACGACGGCGTATTCCACGATCACGGCGAATTGCTTGAAGATCATTATGTAGTAAATGACGCCTTGATATTCTGCGGCAATATGGCGGTGCAGGAATCCGGAAGCAACATGACTAACTACTATTGGGAAATTTACCACCTTATGGGCGACCCATCCGTGATGACCTATATAGGTGTTCCCGCCGCGAATAACGTTCAGCATAACTCCGTTATTGTACTTGGCAACGATAGCTTCACCGTTCAGGCCGATGAGGCTTCGTACGTGGGGCTTTCCAAAGATGGCGTTCTGCATGGTTCGGCATATATAGGAGTATCCGGCACGGTTGACTTGGATATAACTCCTTTTTCTGTTCCGGGCGCCGCCGACTTAATCATCACCGGCCAGAATAAACAGCCTTATATCGCAACTGTTCAAGTTATCGCGCCATCCGGTCCCTATGTGATTTTCGATTCCTGCGCGGTAAACGATCTCACGGGAAACAATGACGGGCTTATCGATTTCGGCGAAAATATTTTACTTGATATGCAGCTAATCAATGTCGGGCCGGATACCGCCTATAACGTAACAGCCGTATTGGCGACAGAGGATGCTTATGTTACATTAACAGATACAATAGAATCTTTCGGGACTATTGTCGGCGACTTCGGAATCGCGAATATTTCCGATGCTTACGCATTCGATGTCGATATTGATATGCCTGACGGCAACGCAATTGGTTTCGAGCTAATCGTTACCAGTTCAACAGATACCTGGACAAGCAATTTTTCACTAATGGCCCACGCTCCGGTTGTTGAATTCGCCGAGGTAACGATTGACGACGCTACAGGCGGCAATGGCAACGGCATATTTGAGGCGGGCGAGACAATCGATGTCGTAGTGACTCTCTTGAATTCCGGTTCGTCTCTGGCTGGATCGGTTGCCGGCGTTTTATCGGAGGACGATGAATATGTAACAATTTCCGATGCCAATGGAACGTTCGGAGACATCAATCCGGACGGCGGCATAGGCAACAACTCCGGAGATGTTTATGTTGTAACAGGCTCGGATTCTCTTCCTGCAGGCCATTCAATTGATTTCGATCTGGCAGTAACATCGGCGGGAGGATATGCGCAGGATATTCAATTTGTGCTTCGGGCAATTGAATCGTTCGAGTATAACGATGGAGGCTGGGCCGGCGAAGGCATCTGGGAATGGGGCGAACCGACATCGGGGCCCAATGGCGCGTATGATGGCTCAAAAGTATGGGCAACCGGGCTGGGAAGCCAGTACCCCAATAACGCCGATGACGGCCTGGAGACAGGGAGTTATATAGTAAACGACTCATCCGCTACATTCAGTTTTTACCACTGGTACGGTATGGAATCCGGCTGGGACGGCGGTAATGTCTCGGTATCGCTTGACGGAGGCAACAATTATCAACTTATAACTCCGATTGGCGGTTATCCTGAAGGCAATATTATCGGCCTCGATGACGAACCAGGTTTTTCGGGAGCATCCGGCGATTGGCAGCAGGTCGAGTTTAATCTGGGCTCTTTTTACGACCAAGTCGTTAAGTTCAGATTCCGGTTTGGATCAGATGGATCAGTTACTGAAGACGGCTGGTATCTTGATGCCGTTGTTGTAATGGGCGCAACTCCGATATTCGAGGGCACGGCGGTTGTTACTACAAATCCATCATCATTCAACATTACTCTTGATCCGGGACAATCAACTGATGAAATTCTTGTACTTGGCAACAATGGCGATGGTATTCTCGTTTATGGTATCCAGCCGATTACAGCCGGGTTAAGCGGCCGAAGCAACAACGATCCTATAATCGCCGCGGATCCGATCAGGCAGGACCCCAACTGGGGCAAGAACATAACATATCAACGCGACGGCGATATGCTAACTGTTACTTATGACGGCCCGAAACTGGAGAATCCAGTCGGCCCCGAACCGCCATCTACCGATGATTTTGGGGGTCCGGATGATTTTGGCTATTTCTGGATCGATTCCAATGAACCGAATGGACCGGAATTTAACTGGGCGGATGTATCAGGAGTAGGCCAGCCGTTGACATTCGGCGATGACGAGAACCAGGGACCGTTCGACTTCGGGTTCAGCATGCCGTTCTATGACAATGTTTTCAGTTCCATAAGAATCTGTTCAAACGGATGGCTGTCATTTACAAGTACGTCAACATCGTACTCTAATCAGCCCATACCGACAACATCGCAGCCCAACAATCTCATAGCCGCATTCTGGGATGATCTCGATCCCTCCAGCGGCGGAAATATCTATTTCTATACAAACAATGTCGATTCCGCAATCGTTCAGTTTAGCGCCGTCCCGGGATACGGCGGCAGCGGCCTGTATTCGTTTGAGGCGATTTTAACCGCAGACGGTAACATTTTATTACAATATCTGAGTATGGTGGACGATTTGATTTCCAATACTGTCGGAATCGAAAACTCTGACGCATCAATCGGGTTGCAGGTAGTGGATGACGCATCGTACATACAAAGTAATCTGGCGGTGCTTATAAAAGTCCCGATATTCTGGCTATCGGCAGATCCTATGTTCGGATATGTAGATCCGGGAGAATCTGATAATATTACAGTGTCGTTCGACGCGATGGATCTTGATCCTGGTATTTATACGGGCTACCTGAGCATCGATTCCAACGATCCGGTCAACCCCAATGTCGCCGTAGAATGCACTCTTACGGTTACCGGCGCTACGGGAGTTGACGATTTTGCCAATCTGCCGGCAACATTCGGCCTTGAGCAAAATTATCCGAACCCATTTAATCCTACGACATCTATCAGGTACGCTTTGCCGGAAGAGTCTCGCGTAATAATTAACATATATGATATCCTGGGCCGCAAAGTTGAAACTCTTATAGATATTCAACAACAGGCAGGTTACTACGATATAACCTGGAACTCATCTGATAAAACTTCGGGGATTTATTTCGCAAGAATTGAGGCCGGTGATTTCTCAAAATCGATAAAGATGATTCTCTTGAAATAAATAAGGCGAACAAGCAAATGCAAAAAAAGGCCGGCAAATGCCGGCTTCCAGGGTGTTGACAAAGCCAGTCAACGCCCTTTTTATTTCTCCGATTAGGCAGAAGAATTTTGTTTTTTGGGTTGCACGTCAATTACCAGGCCGCCATGGGGGGGCTTGCAGGAACCCGCAAAAAGACGCCGAGGGAGACCGAACTTCCAAAAACCGCCTGGCTCCATTTACAAGGAAAGTGAATAATTACTTATTTTATGCCTGGAGATTCCAAATATAAAGCTTGATTACTCCAGTCGGAATAATATATTTATTCCCGAATGCGCCTTTAGCTCAGCTAGGCAGAGCAGCTGACTCTTAATCAGCGGGTCGCAGGTTCGATCCCTGCAAGGCGCATTTTATTATATCACAAAAAGCTGCAATGCTCCCATTCTGCTATAGCAGGGCTAATTTCAATGATTATATAATAAAGAGGGGCTGATAATTAATTCAATCAAAATTCAAAATCGTATGAGATGCCGAATGACGGAAGTATGCCAAACCAGGTTTCAGCTTCCCTTCTTATGTGATATCGGCCCCAATCATAAGTTAGTCCATAACTGTATCCTCGGACATTTTTTCTATTCAATACATTAAGTACCTCGATAAATGCTGTAATACGACCTTTTGAAAGGGGAAAGAAGCGATTGATTCTCAAATCAAGACGCTGGTATGAATTATGACGAGCTCCCCATTGTTCGCCCGCCTGTACCCAGTAACCAGTTCCTTCCGGAGTAATCGCTGAATCGAGATATACATCCGTATATGGCCATCCTGAATGAAATTGAAAGGCTGTGCTTATTCTCCATTTGGCGGTAGGGCGGTAATGCAAATCGAGATACAATGTATGGCGTTGGTCCTGAGGTGTTGATATCGCTTTATTAAATAAAATGGCGACATCTTCACTAGGAAAATAGATGCTATCGACGTTTTCTTCGACTTTGGCATATGCATAGCTTGCCCACCAGGAGAGTTTACTGCCCGTATCTTTTTTCAAATAAAACTCTATCCCCCGCGATTTGGCGTCCTTGCGATTTATTTTAGTTCTATCATCCTCCAGTTCAGGAAATGCCTCAATAGGATCAAATGTATTACGATAAGCCGGCCTTAAATTTGTATATAGTTTATCGTATGCTTCTATCCTGAATCGTATCTTGTTTTCAAATTCATGCTCGATCCCCGCTACCCGAAGCTCAGCCCTTTGCGATGGGTAAAATTCGGTCTCGCCATCACCAATAGCGATCTCGTCGATTCCTTCTGGTTGATAGTAGTAACCCCATCCCGCGCATAGAACAGTTTTGTCGTTGAAGTTGTAGGCAAAGTTTATTCTGGGTGAAAGGTCGTCATCGTTCGAATAAGAAACATGGTCATACCTCAATCCGATTTCCGTCACCAGAGGTTCGGCAACGCGAAAACGGCCCGAAAGATAGCCCGTGAGTTTAGTGCCGGATTTCTTGAGTGGAATATGGGTTGAGTCTATTCCCTCAAGTTCGATGTAAGAACTATCGGGTGTAGTAATGTAGTTGTACGAGTAATCTCGGCTCAAGTAGTCATAGTCCACCTTTCTTCCCTGGACCTCAGAACCAGCTTTAAAAACCATCTTATCGGAATACTCATATTCCCAATCGCTCTTTAAACCTATGAATGTAAAGTCTTCATAGTCGGTAGCAAATAACGTAGGAAGCGTCCCGTCTTTATCATGCCCGTATCGGTTATGTTTTACTTTTCCAACCGAAACTACCGTTTGAGCAATTAGATTCGAGTAAAACTCCGACCACATTGTAATCCAGGCGTAAGAGTTGCCATAATCAGTTATCAGCGAGTCCCCGGTATCTTCGCCATCCGGTATTAAATTCAGTTCATCATTTGCGTGCAGGATATGGGCCGCCAGTGCATGCTTGTCGTTAAGCTGATATTGGATCTTGCTAAAAAAATCATAATATTTTGGTTTGATATTATCATCCGCCCCGGAGAGTTTTAGGACATAATCCAGATAACCCCGCCTCGCCGAAACCAGCCATGAACCGCGATTTTGGCTGAATTT
>CAZKYQ010000006.1:8789-18966 GCA_964556975.1 uncultured Ignavibacteria bacterium | reverse complement strand
CGGGTTACCGCCCTAAAGAAATCATCGCCTAATTGCGGCATTGTACGAATCTCCCGCTGTGTTAACGTTTGCTGTGCGACTGCCTCTGTTCCCATTATGCTGAAACGACCCGGCGTAACTGTTACGGATTTTAATGGAACGGCCTTGGATTTTAACTCTATTGAGAGTTCCGAGGATCCATTTCCATCCACAATTATGCTGTCTAATTTTAGCGATTCATAGCCGATACTGCTTACCTGGAGCGAATAATATCCATAAGATAAATTGCCAAGGAGAAACCTGCCGTTAGGGTCGGTCGATGTTCCCGCATATCTATTCAGCAATTGAATAGTAACACCGGGTAATGGCTCTTGATTATCCGCATCATGGATTACGCCCGTAATTTCTCCCAATTCGGGATTGCTTAAGGCGATTGCTGGGAATATCATTGACAGGACAAAAACTCTGATAAACATTTTTGTAGATTTCCATTTCATCATACTAAAACTCCTTAAATTTATAACTGTTTGATATACGAGAACTGATATGAAAAGTTACGGTCCTGAAGTGCAGTAAAAGTTTTTATTGATAAAAATACTAAGAATAAGTGTTATGAAAAAGTCAAACAAGGCCGACATATATGACCGATTTATTTGGCCCACGGTTCGTTAGAGGAAACGTGATCTAATGGCTTATGAGGATTCTATCAAATCCTTAGGATTTCGGTCCAATCTAACCATTAGAATTTCGGTGTTGACTTTTCGCCCGTTTTTAGTATTTAAAGTAATGCGCAACTTCGGGATATTGCTAACTAAGACAATAAAAAAGACCGTTTTTCTATTTGTTTTCACGCTTCTCCCTGCAGTTTTAATGGCAGAGACAATTGATCCCGCTGGATTGGATAATTCCTATTTCAGGTTTGACAGGTTGAACGCTCTTTTCGTGATGATCCTATTCTCGGTTGTAATTTTAATTTATACAAAATGGGCCAAAGAGGGTAAAGAGCTTTTCATACGCAAAATCAACGGCCTCGACGAGGTCGAGGAAGCTGTCGGCCGAGCGACCGAGATGGGCAAGCCGGTGCTGTTTATCCCCGGGTTGCAGGAGATCGATGAGATCGAGACAATCGCCGGTCTTTCGATTCTTGGGCGTGTTGCCCGAATAACCGCGAGATATGATACGCCGTTGATGGTCCCGGTGCGGTATCCGATGGTGCTTGCCGCAGGCCAGGAGGTCGTCCAGCAGGCGTATATCGAAGAGGGCAAAGCTGACGCTTACAACAAAGATATCGTTCGTTATGTGGCAGGAGAGCAGTTCGCTTTCACCGCCACGGTAAACGGCATTATGATGCGCGACAGGCCGGCAACAAATATCTACATGGGAGCGTTTTTCGCCGAGTCGCTTCTTCTGGCAGAGAATGGAAACGCCGCGGGATCTATTCAAATCGCCGGGACAGCCCAGCCCGCTCAATTGCCATTTTTTATCGCCGCCTGCGATTACACATTGATGGGCGAGGAACTATACGCGGCCTCCGCCTATCTATCGCGGGAACCTTTGCTCTTGGGCGGCCTTAAGGGACAAGACTGGATGAAAGTGTTGATTATCATTTTGATTTTGATCGGCATTTTGCTTGTAAGCGCCGGATATTCTGACTGGTATCTTCAATTATTTGAGAACGTCTAAGTGAAAACCACCGTACCGATAATTATCGCGTTTCTATCAGGCTTTGTAATGATACTCGCCTTCTTTTTCAATCCGGAGACAAGCGCGATCGGAAAACTCGAGCCGGAGGTTTTAAGCTGGGTCACAATAGTTGGCGGATTTACCCTTCTACTTGGCGTTGTTTCGATTGTGCGTGTAAATTATAATTCTTTCAAAAGAAAGTCCGACGGATGGGGATATAAGCTGGCAACATTGATTTCGGTTTTCGCTATGGCGATCCCCGCGATTCTTCCCGGAAGGATGTCATCGTTATTCGGCACCGGTACAGGATCGATTTACGATTGGCTGTTTAATTACTTAGATTCTCCGATGATGTCAACAATGTTCGCGATGCTTGCGTTTTATATTGCCTCAGCGGCGTTCAGAGCGTTTCGCGCGCGCAATGCCGAGGCGACTCTGCTTCTATTAACAGCGACCCTTGTTATGTTATGGCGGGTCCCCATGGGAGAGGCGCTTTTAAGTAGTATATATTCGGGCCTTCCCGATTTGATTAATACTTATATAATGAACGGCGCGAATATGGCGGTTCAACGCGGAATTATCGTCGGCGCGGCCCTGGGCGCGTCCGCAATGTCCCTTAGAATAATGCTCGGAATAGAGCGAACCTATATGGGGAAATAGACAGATGCCGATCATGCTCGTACTCGCCTATATATTGCTTGTCCTGACTGGCGCGTTCCTGCTTTATAAAACATTCAGGACCGACGATAGACGATACATTTATCTTGCCGTAGCATTCTATGTAATCTTTCCCGTTATCGTCCCGATGAAACTTCCGATTATGCTGTCCCCCGAAGTAAAGCAGCTATATGACGCTGTCGAATCTTTGCCGGATTCCTCAACTGTACTTTTGACTTTCGATTATTATCCCTCGACTCTGGCGGAAACCGAACCGATGTCCAGGGCGGCATTGCATCATTTGTTTCGTAAAGATTGCAAAATCCTGACATTGACAACGATACCATTGGGGGGACCGTCAATTGCCGAGAGGGTAACTCGCGAGCTTGCCGAGGAGTACAATAAGATATACGGGGTCGATTTCTGCAACCTTGGCTATAAGGCGAATTACGTCGCAGTTCTTAAGGGACTGGGTGCCTCTGTTGAAACTATTTATCCTACCGATAATTCCGGCACTCCTCTTTCTGAATTGCCCATGATGGCGAACATTAAGAATTATGACGATATCGATTTTATTATTGCCATCGCCGATAACAGCATAATCGATTACTGGATTTCCATAGTAAACGCGCAGTACGGCACCCGGGTTGGGACAGGCGTTACCGCGGTTATGGCGCCGAGATATTTCGCCTACTTAGCGTCGGGGCAGATGACCGGCATGCTCGGCGGAATGAAAGGCGCGGCTGAATATGAAACTCTTCTGAATAAGCCTGCCGCCGCTAATAAAGGAATGTCATCGCAATCGCTTGTTCATCTCTTTATCATATTTTCTGTCGTTGCCGGCAACGCGATTTATTTTAGGGATAAAAAGAAAAACCGGAAGAGGTCCGGATGAGCATGGTTGAGTTTTTACAAATCTGGATAATCGCGTTTTTTACGCTGTCTCTTTTCTCGTTTTTATACAAAGACAATGCTTTTTATAAGCTCGCGGAACATATATTCGCGGGCCTTTCCGCCGGATACTATGTCGGGTTAATATGGCACGCGGTAATTATACAGCAGATGATCGATCCCATGTTTGACAATGGTAAATGGTGGCTTGTATTCCCCGGAATATTGGGCGCGCTGATGTTTTCCAGATTTTCAAAAAATTACAGCTGGATAAGCAGGCTGTCGCTGGCGTTCGTAATGGGCAACACCGCCGGCATCTTTTTGCTTTCGGAACTTCATGGCAAAGTACTGCCGCAAATGCAATCAACTATGCTGTCGCTTGATTTCAGCCAGGGATTCGGCCCGTTCCTGTTATCATTGATTATTATCGTCGGGGTAATCTCCACGCTTACATATTTCTATTTTTCGAGAGAGCACAAAGGCGTGCTTGGCGGCGTCGCCACAGTGGGGATCTGGTTTATAATGGTCTCATTCGGGGCGCATTTCGGCTATACCGTCATGGGACGAATTTCTCTTCTGATAGGGCGAGTTCAATTTTTATATTACGACTGGCTTGGCAGTATCATCAGGCTTTTCTCTTAACGCCGATTGTAATATTGTATCCTTCAGGATGGAGTCCCGCCTTTGGCGAGAGACATCCTGATGGCAATTAACGTACATATTATACATGCTTTAGTAAGGCCTTTGTTTTGGAGGCTCTGAATTGATAATATGTTTTGTCGCCCTATCAATTTTCAAATTACGTGAATAATATAGATCGCAATATGTTGAAATCCGCCGGGATCTATGCCGGAGATCTTTTTATTGATCAACAGTATTGTATGGGCGATTCCGGAGATAAGGTGGTTCTAATTCAGGAATGGTTGTGCCTAAACGGTATTAATATCCTCATCGACGGTATTTTTGGCCCGGCAACAAAAAGGGCTGTAAAGATTTTTCAGAATAACAGCGAGATATATTCAGATGGCATCGTTGGCGGGAAGACATTTGCCAAATTGATAAGGCCAATGACAAATGCTCTTTTCGATTCCGTAACGAATGATTTTGATTTGGGGCAGGCGGTACTCGCTTACGCCAAAAAACATCTGAAAAATCATCCTCGTGAAGTTGGCGGCTCTAATAACGGCCCTTGGGTGCGATTATATATGGACGGATTACAGGGATTGCCGTGGTGCGCCGGATTTGTGAGCTTTATCCTCAGGCAGGCATCCAACAATATAGGAGTAATAGTTCCATTTGAGACCTCACCTTCCTGCGACAGATTTGTTTATAGCGCAAAGGATAAAGGCCTTTTCCGGGAAGGGAGGGATATCGCGGATAAATCAAAAATGGCTCCCGGCGCATTGTTTCTTTGCAGGAAAAGTAAAAATGATTGGATGCATATAGGAATTGTAACGCGCGCCGAAAGCGAACAGTTTTACACTATCGAGGGAAACGCCAACGATAACGGCAACCGAGACGGTTTCGAAGTATGTGAAAGGATTAGAAGCTACTCCGGCAAGGATTTCATATTTATTTAGCGTTTATCGCTTATTAAAGAATATGCGCCCGCTTAGTCTGAAATATTTTCCGTTTGAATTTCGCAAGGTTACAAACTTTGGTAGCGCTACGGGGAATCGAACCCCGGTCTGATGGCTGAGAACCACCTGAACTAACGTCGCCAATTTTTTAAGTTGTATTGAGACAACAAATTACAGTATAAACCCATGCAATCCAATAAATTAACCATTCCACCTGGTTTTATATTCTTTTATATTTTTTGATCTTTTTTGACCCGAACATGGCACAAGCAGTCAAGTTGGAAAGGAAACTTTTTATAAAATAAGCTTATTCTAGTTTCAAAGCCAATCAGCTTGATTAAGAATTGACTTGAATAAAATTTAAATCCTATCAATAAAGAGCTATTAGTTGAATACCAGTTCTTTTGAAAACCTCTGTTGGCGGTCTCTATTACCTAATTTCCCTGGTTTTTCTATTCTTACTTTTCGCATTCGAATCAGTAGCGGCAGGTCCGCCAAATCTGCAATGAGCGGCACCTGATTCTATTAGCAACACACTCTGAAATAAACGATTCGGCTGATTCAGTCAATTAATAATTCTCAAATGGACCGATATATGGAGGGAAGGTCAATTACAAATTGGCCTCATAGCTTGGAATCTATAAATCCCACTTAAAATATAGAAAATTATTAAAAAAATATGTATAATTACGCTATGAATAAAATCAAAGCGGAGATCGACTACTTTAGATATTTTAAAGTACTTATTTATATCATAGCTATCATTTTCATAGTCAGTTATCTTATCGATGGATTCTCTTTTTATTCCACTGCTTATTCTAAACGACCCAGACATGAGGCATATCGTCTGCTTAGACCCGCGGGAGATTTTGGTCATGGATTCGGTATAATTGGATCATCCATGATGCTTTTTATGCTATTGTATTCGGTCAGAAAAAGAACAAGGATTTTTAGAAATTGGGGACGTTTAAACAGATGGCTTGATATTCACATATTCTTTGGAATAATTGGTCCTTTGTTGATAGTGTTGCATACATCATTCAAAGTCCAGGGGCTGGTAGCCGTAAGTTTCTGGTCAATGGTCGCTGTCGCGGGCAGTGGTATCCTGGGGAGATATCTTTATCTGCAGATACCTAGATCGATCAGGGGAGATGAGCTAAGTCACGAGCAGATTAATCAAGCTCTTGCCGAAGCCGAATCTGACGATATAGTAGATTTTAAAATTGACGAAAAGATAATGATTGAAATAGAAAACGATTTTCTGGCTAAAATAGCCGAGGGCCGGGGGATAATTAGTTCCGTTGCCACATCAATAATTGATGACCTGACGAGTTTTATATCAAAACGCCGTCTATATAAAAAGCACTTGTTGAAATACGGTTTGTCCCCGGAAGTTACAAGGAAACTGGGAGCTCTGGCCCGCAAGCGGGCGTTATTGAAAAGGAAATCGATGCTTTTGAATCAAATTCAGCAGTTATTTCATTATTGGCATGTATTTCATAAACCGTTCGCCATAATAATGTATATTATTATGCTGGTTCACGTTGGGGTTGCTGTATGGTTGGGTTATAGTTGGATTTTTTGATTTATATCAATTACTTTTAGCCTAATTTTTTCTTAATTATAATATGAAAAATTCGATAATTTTTCTAATTACGTTTGTAATATTATTAATACCGCTTCAAGCGAACGCCCAGCTTTCTCCCGGTGATCTTCACGAATCGCATTCGCATTTAGAGGGATTAAAAAATTGTGAATCTTGTCATGAAGCGGGAAGGCAGATTTCGACTGTTAAGTGCCTGGAATGCCATAAATTATTAAAGGAAAGAATTGACCTGAAAAAGGGTCTGCACTCAAATGAGGGATATGGCGATTGCGTGGCCTGTCATGTGGAGCATCTCGGCACAGACGTCGAATTGATCTGGTGGCCGGATGAGATTACTAATTTCGATCACAATCTGACCGGTTATCGTCTTTCCGGAAAGCACACCGAATTGGAGTGTCGAAAATGCCATGTAGAAAAAAACATAATGGATAAGGAACGGCTAATTGAGGCTAAGAAGAATCTTAATCGTTCCTTTTTGGGCTTAAAAGATAATTGTCTGAATTGCCATGAAGATCGACACGCGGGACAACTTGATAAAATTTGCGAAAAATGTCATACCACTAAAGGATGGAAACCGCCATCAGAATTTGACCACGCCAAGACTTCATTTCCTCTTTCGGGAAAACATAGCGAATCGGATTGCTCGAAATGCCACAAGCCTGTGTCCGATAATCAATCAGCCGATAAAACTTTACTGAAATTTAAAGACATACCGCACAATCAATGCTCTGATTGTCATGAAGATAACCATAAAGGCAAATTCAAGGAAAAATGCGAAACCTGCCACAATACTTCCGGCTGGCATAATGTTAACAGGGCGGGATTTGATCATAGTGAGACGAAATTCAGCCTTTTGGGAAAACATCAAAATCTGGCCTGCGAGAAATGCCATATTCCTGGACAGCCAATGAGCGAATTAAAATACGATTTATGTAAAGACTGCCACAGTGACTATCATAAGGGAGCTTTCGCCGAAAGAAGCCTAAAGGGAGAATGCGGAGAATGCCATAACGTTTATGGATTCGAGCCCTCTGTCTTTACGATGGAAAATCATCAAAAAACCGATTTCCCTCTTCAGGGAAGTCATCTTGCTATCCCCTGTATGGCATGCCACTTAAAGTCGACCATTATAGACAATCAAAAAGAATTCAAATTTAAATTTGAAACAAGCACTTGCGTCTCTTGCCACAAAAATCCTCACGACAATGCGGTAAATAAGTATATGGATCGGAAAGGCTGCGAACATTGCCATAATGTTTCCGGATGGAGATCGGTTTCTTTTGACCATAAGGAGACAAAATTCCCGCTTGAAGCCAGGCACGCTCAAATAAGCTGCGCGGCCTGCCATAAGCCGGTCGAAAGCGACATTTCGGTTAAAAGTCTGAATTTCGAGGGATTATCAAAGGGGTGTTTAAATTGTCACACTGATATACATAGAAGCCAGTTCGTGGAAAATATTCTTATTGACGGCGCGGAAACAAATACAACCGATTGCCAAAGATGCCACACGCCCGGCAACTGGAAGCCTGATCTTTTTGATCATAATCGCGATTCAGGCTTTAAGCTGGAGGGAGCACATTTAAAAGCGAAATGTAACGGCTGTCATAAAAAAATAGTCGAAAAAGACGGTTCTTTTGTCTGGTTTAAACCTCTTGAAAAAACTTGCAAAAGCTGTCATGGAAACGTTAATTTGGATCTGGAAGCGGGTGAATAGCCATGCGAATTTTTATTGTCAAATCCATTTTAGTAATGTTATTGCTTTTGTTTTTTTATAATTATAATTTTAGCTCAACGGAAAATCCTCATGGCGATATTAAATGGAATTGCGAAAATTGCCATACTGCCGAGGGCTGGAAAAAACTAAAGGATCCGTTGGAATTTTCACACAAGGAAACCGGATTTCCATTGTCCGGATCTCATAAGGTTGCTAATTGCGTCGGTTGTCATAGTAATTTGAAATTTTCTAATATAGGAATCGAATGCGCCGATTGCCATACCGATGTTCATCGGGCGCAATTCGGTATGGAATGTTCTAATTGTCATACACCGGTGGATTGGGAGGACCGTCAGGATATACTCACGACCCACGCTGAAAGAGGTTTTCCGCTTGTGGGAGTGCACATCATAGCCGATTGCGACGCATGTCATATTTCGCAGGGACGTGAGGAGTTTGTGGGCACTCCCGTAGAGTGCGAAGGATGCCATATCGATAATTATAATGAAACGGTCGATCCCGATCATTCGTTGGCGGATTTCGATCTGGATTGTAGGGAATGCCACTCAATGGTATCGTCGAGCTGGAGTCCCGCGGAATTCGAGCACACGGCTATATTCAGTTTATTGGGCGCTCATTCCCTGATAAACTGCTCATCCTGCCACGCGGAGACTTACGCAGGAACACCACAACACTGTATAGAATGTCATGAGAACGATTACTCATCTACAACATCGCCTTCACATAATACTCTGGGCTTTCCGACCGATTGCGATGTTTGTCATAATGAAACCACCTGGGAGGGAGCCGAATTCGATCATCTTCAGGTAAGCGGGTATGAACTTGCTGGCGCTCATGCCGCGCAAGGATGTATGGATTGCCACATTAATAACCAATTCGATCTTGCCAGGGACTGTATCGGATGTCATCAAAATGATTATAATTCAGTTGCCGATCCGAATCATACTAACGCAAATTTCCCTGAAGACTGTACTCAATGTCACAATCAAACAGCCTGGAGCCCTGCCCAATTTGATCATAACCTGACCGGTTTTCAGTTGACCGGTGCCCATGTAACACTGGATTGCGGAAACTGTCATATAAACGGCCAATTTTCAGGCACTCCATCCGATTGCTGGTCGTGCCATGAAGAAAACTACAGCGGCGTCGAAGACCCTGATCATTCAGGCAATAATTTCAGCCAGGATTGTACTTTATGCCATTCAACAAACGTTTGGTCGCCTACGACCTTTAATCACTCTCAAACCCAGTTTCCGTTAACAGGCGCGCACGTGTCATTGGATTGCAATGAATGCCACTCGGGCGGATTTGAGGGCACTCCCGCAGATTGCTGGTCTTGCCATGAGGACGATTACATCGGAGCGGGTGATCCCGACCATGTAAGCAATAACTTTAGCCAGGATTGCACCGAATGCCATACCACCGACGGGTGGGGCGATGGAGTGTTTGTTCATAGCCAAACTCAATTCCCCCTTACGGGCGCCCATACGGTTTTAAATTGTATCGACTGCCATGCGGGCGGTTATATGGGAACTCCGATAGATTGTTTTGCCTGCCACGAAAGTAATTATAATAATTCGACTGATCCCGACCACCAGCTTGCCGGTTTCCCCACGACATGCGAACAATGCCATACTACTGACGGCTGGGAGCCGGCACAGTTCGATCACGGCCAAACGCAGTTTCCATTAACGGGACTGCACACATTATTAAATTGTGTCGACTGCCATGCCGGAGGATACGCGGGCACTCCGACCGATTGCTGGTCATGCCACGAAGACGATTATATAGGGGTTCCCGATCCTGATCATCCGGGCAATAATTTCAGCCAGGATTGTACTGTATGCCATTCCACACAGGGATGGATTCCTACTACTTTCGATCACGGTCAAACGCAGTTTCCATTAACGGGACTGCACACATTATTAAATTGTGTCGACTGCCATGCCGGAGGATACGCGGGCACTCCGACCGATTGCTGGTCATGCCACGAAGACGATTATATAGGGGTTCCCGATCCTGATCATCCGGGCAATAATTTCAGCC
>CAZKYQ010000006.1:4621-8689 GCA_964556975.1 uncultured Ignavibacteria bacterium | reverse complement strand
GAAGACGATTATATAGGGGTTCCCGATCCTGATCATCCGGGCAATAATTTCAGCCAGGATTGTACTGTATGCCACGCGACCGCAGGTTGGATTCCCACCACTTTCAATCATAATACAACCAATTTTCCCTTGACCGGAACCCATACAACTCTTGCCTGTATCGCATGTCATTCAACGGGTTACAATAATACACCCACTGCTTGCTTCGCATGCCATGAGGATGATTACAATAATGCTTTAGATCCTAATCATGTGATTGCGGGTTTTCCTACAACTTGCGAACAATGCCACAATACAACAGTTTGGGATCAAACAACTTGGGATCACGACAATCTGTATTTTCCAATTTATTCCGGCCGTCATCAAGGCGAATGGAACCTTTGCGCGGAATGCCACGTTAATGTCAATAATTATGTGGAATTCGAATGTATTTTTTGCCATGAGCATAATCAGATTGATATGCTTGATGCCCATGAAAGCGTACCCGGATACGTCTGGCAAAGCACGGCTTGTTACAATTGCCATCCTAATGGCGAAGTGCCCCCGTAGATATTGTTGGGTTTAATAAGGGTGTAAGACAATATGAAATTAGCATCGGTGGCTTTATTCATTTCTATTATATTATTAATGTTCATTGTATCGCCCATATCCGCCCAAAACGATACGCCAATATTTAAAGTAAAATATATTTCATCTGAGCATATCTATATTGGCGGCGGCAATGCGGACGGGATAATAATCGGCGACACACTCGAAGTTTATAATGGAGATTCGATTTATTCTGTAATACAGGTCGAATTCTTATCGAAACATTCGTCGTCATGTAAGGTATTGTCCGGGATAGGATTGGCCGAAACGGGATTTGAGGCGAGGTTAATTTCGATCGGGAAAGATGTTACCGAATCAGTTGAGCCACAAGAAGATCGGACCCCAATTGCGGTAGAAGCCATTTCCGAGGTAAAGATTAAAAAAGATCAATCCAAATCCGATCCGGTACAAATCAAAGGGCGAGCGGCAATGCAATTGTATGTTATGAATGACCAGAACTCGTCGAATCTGGATTTAATTCAGCCGACTTTTCGATTAGACTTTCACGCGCGAAATCTCTGGGGAGGCAATTATGAGTTCAAAATCAAATCAAGAACGAGGTATACCGATCGGGCGAAACGTTATAACGGAAACGTTTCGGCCGTTGAATGGCGCAACCGCCTATACGAAGTTTCGCTCAATTACAGAGTTAATAAGAACGGCATAGGATTTAGAATGGGCCGCATAATCGCACGGTCGTTCAGCGGAGTCGGATATATTGATGGATTAATGCTTTACGATCGTTTTTCAAATTCTCTGGAGTTCGGTGCGTTCGTCGGCACCCAGCCCCAATGGCAATATGGCAATGTACAGACGTCACTGCAAAAATATGGCGCGTATATTAAAGTCAAAAAAGGTAACAGAAAAAATATCAACTTTGAATCAACCGCGGCCCTCGCTACAGAATATCATTCTTCTGATATCAGCCGCGAATTTGTTCATTTCAGAAATAGAATTTCAAAAGGCAGAATCTGGAATCTGTATCAAAATCTTGATCTGGATATAAACAGGGGCTGGCGTAAAGAGAAATCCGGCCAAGCAATTTCCGTATCAAATGTTTATATTTCTGCGAACCTAAGGCCTCAAGATTGGCTTCGCTTGGGTTTGAACTTTGATAATAGAAAAAGATACTGGACCTATGAATTGCAAACGCTTGACGAGCAACTATTTGACAATAGAAACAGACAGGGGCTTAGAGGAACGGCGAATATAAGATTACCATATAATTATAATCTGAGCTCAAGCCTCGGGTATCGATCGGTTGAAAAAGAAACCAAGTCGTCAAAATCATGGTCGTTTAGTCTGAGAAAGACGAGCTTTACAAGCTTGCGTTTATTCTGGGGAGCGCAGTATACGGGATTTACAGGCAGATTTAACGATGGTTTAAGATTCGCGATTAACGCCGGCAGATATTTTGGAGCATCGAGTATGAAAATAGAATATAGCCAATATTCATATAGGTCTTTTAGCGGCAATTCGGACAGGATCAGCCAGTGGGTAAACATCTCTATGTTTGTAAGAATGTCCCGGCAAATATATTTTTCCCTGGAGAATCAACTGAGCAGCGGCGATGATCTTAAAGGATATAGAATAATTACAGAAATAGGTTATAGATTTTAAAATGGAAAAGCTAATTATCTGGTTTGTTACAATAGTAATATTCTTCGCAATTTTCATTCCATATTATTCAAAGTTTCGCAAGAAACAAAAAGCCGATCTAATGAGGAAAAAAGAAGCGGATAGTATTGGAATGGGAAGGCCTCGCTCTCAATATCCGCTTGTGGACAACGCTGAATGCATTGGATGCGGTTCGTGCGTTGAGGCATGCCCCGAAGGCGATGTTCTTGGAGTCGTTTTTGGCAAAGCGGAAATTATCAACGGCGAAAGATGCGTCGGACATGGGTACTGTGAGATTGTCTGTCCCGTTGGCGCTTTGAAGGTGGGACTGGGAGATATTAAAACCCGGGAAGATATACCTTTTATGAACGAGTTCAATGAGACAAATGTGAAAGGACTTTATATCGCGGGTGAATTAGGAGGAATATCCCTGATCCGAAACGCTGTGAACCAGGGCAGAATGGTAATCGACAGGATAGCTTCAAAAAAAGAGCCAAAAGATAGCCATTGTGATTATGATGTTCTTATAATCGGAGGAGGACCCGCTGGATTAAGCGCGGCGTTGACCGCTGTGAAAAATGACTTTTCCTATTTGGTTCTGGATCAACAGGAACCGGGAGGGACGATTTTACAGTACCCTCGCCGTAAACTGGTAATGACTCAACCGGTTGAGATACCTTTATACGGAAGACTGGAGAAAAGCGAATATTCCAAGGAGAATCTTCTGGACATTTGGTTGACGGCCATGGGAAAATTCAAAATCAATGTAAATACTAATGAGAAAGTTATTAGCGCCTCTAAAAGAGAGTCATATTTCGAGGTCTCCACAGATAAAGGCGTTTACAAATCGCAATATGTTGTACTTGCGTTGGGCCGAAGGGGGTCGCCGCGCAAGCTGGGGGTTCCCGGAGAAGCGATGTCAAAGGTTGCCTACCAGTTAATCGACGCTCAATCTTACCATAAGAATGATATTCTCGTTGTGGGGGGCGGAGACAGCGCAATCGAAGCGGCGGTAGGATTAGCGAGGCAGCCGGGGAATCGGGTTACCTTATCATACCGAAAACCGAAGTTCTTTAGAATGAAGAAGAAAAACGAAGACAATATTAACGAGCTAATTTCCAGTAAGGAAATAACACCGATTTTTAATTCAAATGTCAAAGAGATTCTAAATGACTCCGTAAACATTGATGTCGGCGGCGAATTGCTGGATATTCCCAATGATTATACCTTTATTTTCGCCGGAGGAATTCCCCCATTTGATCTGCTGAAAAAAATGGGCATTCAATTCGGCGGAACATCAGCTCCAATTACCGCGGAAATAAACGCGAATCGATAGAATCGCCCCGAGAAATTATTAAGCTTGTAAATAATTAGAGTCCATTTTCCTCACGAGCGGAACCTGATAATGACAATCATAGTTAATAGCGTTGATAATTGAAACAAACGTAATTTCAAAAAAGGAGATGGAATGAAAAAAAATCTAACGATTCTTGTTGCGTTGATCTGTATGATGTCCGCCGGATCAATAGAAGCTCAAACTTGGGAGCAATTGAATATTCCTACAGCACAGAATTTAAATGATCTTTATTTCCATGACTTGCAATCAGGCTGGGTTGCGGGAGATCAGGGTGTTTTTAAAACTACCGATGGCGGAAGTACCTGGACTATCTTCCCGACAAATGAAGATGTTAATGGCATTTATTTCATTAACAATCTCGAAGGATGGGCTTGCGGCAACGATGGGTTTTTAATTCATACTACCAACGGCGGCATGACCTGGATGAGCCAGAATTCCGGAGCTTTTGATAAGCTCAGAGATGTTTATATGGTAGATGCCTCAACCGGGTGGATAGCGGGACGTGA
>CAZKYQ010000006.1:0-4521 GCA_964556975.1 uncultured Ignavibacteria bacterium | reverse complement strand
CCAAGCGATGCTACCGGATCAGTTAACGATATTCTGTTTCTGGATTTAAACAACGGTTGGTTTGTAACGCAAAACGGTGAGATATTCAAGACGATGAACGGCGGAATATCCTGGATGATGAGCGATGATTTTTTCAGCGCTCAATTCGCAGTTCATTTTGTAAATCCGGCCCAAGGTTATACCGTCGGGGCAAATGGTTTTATCGCCAAATATAATGCCGTTACCGGATTTGAAGAGGATCTGGCCGATTTACCCTTTCAATTCAGTTTAAATCAAAACTACCCTAACCCATTTAATGCATCGACCATCATTGGATTTGAATTAAAAAATGAGACTCGGGTGACGTTGGAGATATACGATATTTTAGGCAATAAAATCATTACCTTAGTCAATGAGAATCGGCCCACCGGACATCACCAGGTTGTATGGGACGCAGAGAAGCAATCGACAGGTGTATACTATTATAGAATTCAAGCGAGCGATTACACCGAGACAAGAAAGATGTTACTAGTAAAATAAATTGAAATTTAACTACAGCTCTAAGGGCGGTCGTTAGGCCGCCTTTTTTCTATGTTTGCATAACCAATTTAAATCCATCACAATTTGGCCATACAATCTGTTAATTTATTACGGGGCCTTAAGGGGCGGGGAATTCAAATCCCCCAAAGAGTTTATTCGAATAGTGTTCCAGGATCCAGTTTTATTATCTGCCCAGTTTAGAACCATTGATCTTGAGACATTATTTAAGATAAGTCGTTATTACATAATAATATAATAATTTGCACAAAATATGGCACATATTTGTCACAACTGTTAATTGTCAACTATTTTATGCCATGTCATGTCAAAATGTTAATTCATTGCATTACAATAAGTTAATTTGGTAGCGCTACGGGGAATCGAACCCCGGTCTGATGGCTGAGAACCACCTGTCCTAACCCCTAGACGATAGCGCCACGAGCAGTAAAGATACGCAACAATGGTTTGCAGTCAATGGAAAATCTGATAGATGCCGTAATTTTACCAAATTTTATTTGTTTCTCATCCTACCCGCAACCACCAGATCTTTGGATTTCAGGTCGAATTTGCTGGAATGATAATCTCCGTAAGCGCGCAATTTGTAAAACCCCGCGTTTTTCAATTCCATTAGAAGATCATTTTTTCTCCACGGCCGAATTCTTGATTTTGATGTATGAACGCGGGGAGGAATGCGATTGAGATCTAAAATCGATACCACGAATTCAATTAGTGTCTTGCCATATTTATATTGCTTTATTCTGATTGAATCTCCTGAATGATCGACAGCGAATGTACCCGGCCTGTCTTTTAGAATACGATCATAATTAAGCTGTTGGATAATCAGTGTTCCGCCCGGATTTAAGTGCCTCGCAAAATTCGCGAATAACCTGCGCGCCGCGGGAAGTTTATAAATTAGCGGCATTGTATTGCCAAGACAGATCAGTAGATCAAATTTCGCCCTTAGATCGATTGTGGTGATATCTCCTTTTTTAAATTGTGTCTTGCATATATATTTTCGCGCTTTATTCCGGGCGGATTTGAGCATATCCGCTGACAGATCGACAGCGGTTACGTCATATTCTTCAAGAGAAAGCCCGACGGCGGCCGAGCCGGTGCCGCAGCCGAATTCGAGAATGTTTTTGGTTTTTGTCGATCTGATAAGCCGCAATAGGCCGTCCGGGAGAAGATATTTTCTTTTTACAAAATCATCGTAACTTTTGGCAAACCGGCCTTTTATTTTGGACAAGATTCCTCCGGGATTAAACAATCACACATTTCATAATATAATTTGCCGGATATAGCGATTTGTCAAGAATTATTTAACCCCCTGAACAATAAGAGATTACAATGTCAGGCCCAAAAAAAAACCAAAACATTTCATTTTATTATAGCCAAAATGTTAATTTTTGTTATCTTATAGGAGGTCATAGGTATGTATTTGAAAATACTCAGGCTATTTTAAAAACTAATACTATTTTAACCCTTTCAACGGAGGAGAGATGAAAAAAACGTTGATGGTTTTGTTGCTTTCGTTCACACTAACCGGTTTAGCGGTAGCGGAACTTGTTCCCGCAGCTAAGCCGGTGGCAGATGACGGTACTCAGCAAGGCAATACTGAGATTGTGCCAGCGTTGCCGCTGCCGATGACAACGGATTCGCCCGGAGAAGTTATCGGCACAACATCCTACGAATACCAATCCAACGGCTCAATGGGAAATAAAATAACCGTAGACCAGTTTGGCGGTATCCATGCTGTATGGACTAAAGGCGTCGGCGGTTCCCGTCCCAGATATGTCTATTACAATTTCCGAGACGAAACCGACAGCACATGGACTCATAATCCGGAGGGCACCGCGATATCCGGAACAAACGGCACCGGTTTTATTACGCTCGATCTGCTTTCGGACGGCGGAGCTCTTGCCGCGTTTCACTCGGCAGATGATACGCCTTCATTCACAAAAGTGGCGACAGATGCTTTTAGAGGTTTCGGGATTTTCACCGAATATAATTTGAATTCAGCAGGCGGTTATATCTGGCCGTACATAGCCAGAAACGTACTCAGCGGCAGACAGCATATGGTAATGTCCCCCAATGAAACTATTCAGCCATTGCAGTATACATTTTCCACCGATGACGGCGTAACATGGTCGAATTACGCGGAAGTGGAGGCTGAATTAGATATTTTAAGCTATATTATTATAGCTTCGCCCGTTTCGGATAAGACCGCGATTCTTTATACAAAGTTAGATGCTACCCAGCTGTTTTACGATGTATTATACCACGAATCCGAAGACGGCATAGCCTGGGACTTCCGTTTCCCGACCAATATCACTCAATTTACAGCTCAAGATTCGTTATCCGCGTTTGCTGATATCGACGCTCTTTACGATTACAACGATAATCTGCATATCATTTATCAGGGCGCTCACGCGGACGATCTGGGATTATATTTAAACAGCAACCAGGCGAAACATTGGAGCCAGGCCGCCGGACACTCGGTTATAGCCACAGGTTCCGATTCCGCATGCGCCCAGATCAACTACTGCCTTTGCGTAGCCAAAGTGAATATTGGCGTTGATCCTTCGAATAACCACCTTTTCGCGGTATGGTCAGAGATGGACAATGATGACGTGTCAATGGGCGGTTTTTCAAATGGCGAACTTTACGCCGCCGGTTCAGATGATGGGGGCGCGACCTGGTATGATAAGGTCAACCTGACCAACTCGCCCACGCCCGGTTGTGCCGCTATGGATTGCGACAGCGATGTCTGGTCATCGCTTGCCGAGAAGGTCGATGGCGCGCTTCATATCATCTATGTGGACGACAATGACGCCGGCGCGGCATGGGTTCCCCAGGGTGTTTGGACTACAAACGCTGTCCTGTATCTTGAGGTCGAAGAGGGAGCGTTGATTCCGACATCCGTGAAAGATATGGACGCCGATCTTCCGTTCGAGTTTGCGCTTGGCGAAAACTATCCCAACCCCTTTAACGCAGAAACTACTATTCCGCTTGACGGCGAAGTTCGCGAAGGCCGGCTTTCGATATATGACGTCTCCGGCCGCATGATCAGGGAATTCGATATCAATTCGTCATCGAAATCAATAACCTGGGACGGCGCCAATAACGATGGCGCAACGGTAGCAAGCGGTACGTATTTCTACTCGGTTAATTTCAACGACTTTGGAAAAGCCGCTGTCAGGAAGATGACACTGCTGAAGTAAGTTAAACGCAATATTTTTATTAAGGCCTCGGTTGAAAATCGGGGCCTTTTTTATTGGGGAACCGAATTATGAGAATGATAGTTATTTTCAATATTATGGATAAAGGGAGAAATGAGAATTTTAAGAAAAAAATAGCGATTGCCGCAATTGTCGGATCAATACTCGCCGCTACGGCAACTTTCGCGCTTCCGAGATTTACAGCCAAAGCCGAGCAGAAGTGCAACCTATGCCATGTAAGCCCAACCGGCGGCGGTATGAGGAACGCTTTCGGCTCGCAATTTTTCGCGATGACAGAACTTGCGGTGCATAAGACACCCTTTGAGGATATTGAACGATTTCAGCCGCAGGTATCCGAAATTCTGTCCCTGGGCGCGGATATGCGGACTCAGTATATCTATGACGAGGGATCCGAGATGTCGACTTTCTTCCAGATGGAAGGGAATTTCTATCTTAACGCGCAGCTTGACAACCGTTTTTCAGCCACTCTTAAAAGAGGCCTGTATGATGGATTTGAGATATTCGGAATGGGATATATTCTGCCTATGAAGGGATATTTCCGGGCCGGCAAATTTCAACCCGCTTATGGCTGGCGTTTCGATGACCACACATCATTTGTCAGAGAGAGAATGCTATGGCCAGCAAACTCTACCGACACCGGCATTGAGTTTGGCATTTATCCTCATGGTATTTCGGCAAATATAGGCTTTTTTAACGGTTCCGGAGGCATGTTTGACGATGGCAAAGGGAAAGCTGTTTCATCAAGGCTTGAATTTCGCAGAAA